>JAMPAW010000084.1 GCA_023666975.1 Clostridium sp. | reverse complement strand
GGATAATAGTCTGGTACGAATCAAGGAAGTGTGGATAATTATGCGGAAACTCAAGCAAAACACATTGTAATTGAAGAACAGAGATAATTATGGTATAATTTGACCATATAAAAGAGGAGGTGTATGTGAAATGCCACAAATCATTCCTATTAAGGACTTAAAAAATACAGCAGAGATTTCCGATATGTGCCATAAATCAGAAGAACCAATCTATATTACAAAAAATGGATATGGAGATATGGTTATTATGAGTATGGAGATTTATGAAAGTGCCATGCATCGTCTTTCCATATACAGAGATATTGAACTGTCAGAACAACAAATCGAAAACGGACAGGTCAAAGATGCCAGAACAGCTTTGACGGAATATTCATCAGTTGGAAAACTATTGGAAAAAATTGAAAATAGGAGATGATATATAATTATATAAAAAGATATGTTATGTTGCGTTACATTGTTTAGGAAGAGAGGAGGCATTATGGAACTTATCATATTGGGAATACTGTCTTTCATTATCAGCTATTGCCTACAGACTTTATGTATAAAAGCTGAACGGAAAATTATAAAGTTTATTCCGTTAATGGTTACGCCTGTTTTGGTTATATTTTGTGCTGTCCTGGTACATTTGGCATATCAGGGTGAATTGTTTGACAGTGGTGACATATTTGTGTATTATGTTGCCCCGATTTTATTGCAGCTGCTTTGTATCATTATATGTGGGACAGCTGCATTCGGTATGCTCGCAGCATGGATTGTATATACGGTTAGGACTAAGAAAAAGGGTAGAGAGTAGAAACAATCAGCATCTTGATTTTTTGTATATAGTATGTTATATTGCTATCGTTCATCGGAGGTGTATGAAAACGTATTTTCAACACCGGATAAGATGTCGCATAGGGCTTTTATCGGAGGCAGGCACAGCGTATAAGTGATGCCGGATAAGATAACTGCATTATGCGGTCAGCTTATCCGGTGTTTTTTTATGGAGGACATTATGGAAAACACACAAAATTTTACAGAAGGCCGGATTTTTGCGCCATTGATACATTTTTCGCTGCCAGTTCTGTTGGCATTGTTTTTGCAGACTATGTATGGCGCGTGTGATTTGCTGATTGTAGGACAGTTTGGCGGTGACCATGCAGATATCTTTGTATCAGCAGTTTCTACCGGAAGCCAGATTATGCAGACACTTACTTTGGTGATTACAGGACTTGCTATGGGATTGACTGTTTTTGTTGGAACCAAAATCGGTGCAGGTCTTAAAGAAGAAGCCGGCAGGATTATCGGCAGTGGAATCTGGCTGTTTGGTGTTATTGCCATAGCGCTTACCGTGATAATGATAGCCGCTGCGCCTGTTCTGGCAGATATGATGCATGCCCCGAAAGAAGCTTATAGGGAAACCGTTACATACATTATCATTTGTTCTGCCGGTACAGTATTTATTGTCGCTTACAATTTAGTGGGAAGCATTTTCAGGGGAATCGGCGATTCCAAAGTACCGCTTCTCACGGTATCTATTGCATGTGTCCTGAATATCGCCGGTGATTTGATTTTTGTAGCTATTTTTCATATGGGTGAAGCCGGTGCGGCAATTGCCACTGTGTCAGCACAGGCAGTAAGCGTATTGGTTTCACTGGCTATTATCCGAAAACGGAAATTGCCTTTTGCTTTTTCTGTAAAATATATACAATGGAAAGGCGCTTATATCAGTAAAATCCTAATTCTTGGCATTCCCATTGCGCTTCAGGATTTGCTGGCAAGTATTTCTTTCCTTGTAATTTTGGCTATTATGAACGGCTTGGGGCTGATTATTTCGGCAGGTGTTGGCGTAGCAGAGAAAATGTGCGGTTTCCTGATGCTGGTCGCTGACGCCTATATGCAGTCCATGTCCGCTTTTGTCGCACAAAATATCGGGGCCGGAAAACCGGAACGGGCAAGAAAGGCTTTGTTGTGCGGAATTGCTTCCTCCTTGGCAGTTGGGATTGTGATGTTCCTGTTTACATTTTTCCGAGGTGATCTGCTGGCGGGGATTTTCGCCAAAGATACAGCCATTATTTTGGCGGCTGCGGAATATTTGAAAGCATATGCAATTGATTGTGTGTTTACAGCATTCTTATTTTGCTTTATTGGTTATTTCAATGGGTGCGGCAAAACAACCTTTGTTATGCTTCAAGGAACTATTTGTGCCTTTGGTGTGCGAATGCCGATCACCTGGCTTATGAGCAGGCAGACCCCGGTATCTTTGTTTCACATCGGGCTTGCGATACCTGCATCAACAATCGTACAGATTACGCTGTGTGGGATTTACTTTGGCGTAATGCTTCGCAAAGAGAAGCGGGATAAGCAGATGTAAATGGGGTTTTGATTGATTATGCCAACTGCATAACCTTTTCCTCTATTTCTTGTATATCACTTTCTAATAATTCGGGAAAATACTCACTAATTTCATCAATACCTATTTTTCCCTTTTTTAACATGAGGGCTGCTTTTTCTATTAGTGTTTCTCTTTTAATATCTTTCGCATAAGTTCTCATTATCTGCTCATCATCAAATAAACTCATCATAATCGTTACTACCTCCACTTCTCTGCTCATCAGATATTCTTTTAGGATATTCCTGTCCTTGCAAATACAGATTGTTTCTTTCACTGCCTGTTCTGTCATTCCATACAATTTTCTCTGTTCATCAAAAACTTTGCAGAAAATAATATATTGGTTGATAATGTCCTCTGTGTCGCTTTCATAGATAACCTTTGCTCTTACCTCAATGTCAATATCCGCACCGTTAAAAAATTCTTTGGATAATGTTATTGTATCAGGCTTTGTACCTTTGTTTCCTGTATAGATGATATATAATTCGGGTTTGGGCATTTTGACCTTTGTACTCTTGTATAGGCTTTGTGATGTCCTCTCAAAATATTCATGGTAGCTCTGTGCCAAATATAACAGTATTCTAATCAAAATATTTACCGTCCACGAAGATTGCGCCTCCAAAAGCAAAAGTAATCTATTATTGCCAGCCATGATACCCAAATCATTATATAAATTATCTGTTAAAACATTGTCTATCGTTACAATATCCAGCGTATCTTCTGTTGCATCCGTATCTTCTGGGTGTAATGTCTTATACAGCGCAAGTAAATTCTTTTTATCTTGGAAAAGGTCTAAAAACACACTGTTTTTTGCGGTACGCTTTGCCTTGACTTCCTGTGTCCGCTTTGTATCGTCCTGCACCTTATCACCTCGGTTTCTTAAAATTTGTGACAGAAGATAGGTAGATTACTCCTGCCACACCTTAATTATACAGAAAAATGTCCTTGTTTACAATAAAATCCGCATTAAGTTTCACAATAGAAATTTATTTCTTTTTTGCAAATTTATCAATAACTTTGTCTGTCCAAAAAGTCAAGAAAAAATCTGCAATTTCCGCAAATATCTCCACAATAAAATCAGTCATATAGGTTTCCTCCAAACTATGGTTTGATTTTTTATAGAATACCACAATCACGCTCATATTTCTATTGCATTTTTATTAAATTTCTTCCTCCCTCCGCTTAGTCCTGCCAACTGTCTTGCTGACAGTTTGTTGTCTGTTCTATTGTCGGCTCTCATTCTGTTCTATGCGTTCAAGGTTGGCTCTGTTATAGCTTATCACTTCCGCAAATGCAAGGTCGTGGCACAGCACACCCGCCACCGGATTTTTCATCATCTCGTTATAATTCGATTCCTCTATCTGTGAAAGCTTATCCTTCAGTCTCTGCAATTCCAGTTCTAATTCCGTATTTTTATTTGCCTGCTGCTCCTCCAGCACTTGTATCTGCTTTAACAGATAGGAAATATTATTTTCATCCCCTATTCCATAGTCTGTCTTGTCAACAACAACTCCATCCCCAGCGTTGCCTTCTGTATTACTCTTAGTGGTCGGCAAAACAAT
Organism: Clostridium sp.; assembly: GCA_023666975.1. The sequence continues at coordinate 10,230 of JAMPAW010000084.1, read as the reverse complement.
TCCGTCATCCCCACTCTCTGAACCGGTAAGAAGAATCGCAGCAAACAACACTATCACAACTACTGCCACAATAGACACAAGAACCGCTGGCTTTTTAGACTTCTGTGCAATTATCCTACGCATATTTCATCTCCCTTTCCTTTTGAACATTGGGATCAATCACTTCTCTGTCCTTGTTTGTTCACCAATCTGCAAGTGATGACGATTTTTCATATAGACAAGAAACTTATCATAAATAATACTGAATCCCCGCAACCCGAACATTGCCCGTTTTCTTCACGAATATGATTATGTACAGGAGTTCGGTGAAGGTGTGGATCGTATTTTTAATGAAATGGCATCCGCCGGACTTCCTGCTCCTGAGTACCGTAATAATGCCTTTATGCTCAATGCCACAATTCGGAATGATGTAACAAATGAAATAAATGGGGCAATAAATATTTCTGCTGCCGAGCAGGCTGTTTTAGCTGAAATAAAGAAAAAGCCAAAAATCACGAGAGTGGAATTACAGAAAAAAACCTCTCTTGGGAAAGGCACGATTGACCGGGCAATTAAAGCATTAAAGGAAAATAGCCTGATTGAGCGTGTCGGCTCGAATAAAACAGGTCATTGGAAAATTATAAATAAGGGACTGTAAAACCGGCAAGAACTGGTCTGGATAAATCTTTCCCAAGATTAAACTATATTTATATGGAAGCCCCAAGCTGATAGGCTTCTTTTGTTTTTCCCTTACCCAGCACCTCGCCTAAGTTCTTCCAGCCGAGGTTTCTTTCATAAGTCCTATACCATGTTACTGCCTGAGAATAATCACCACCATCTGCGGTCATCAGCAGCACACTTTTTTTCGGAAACTTGCCATAGCCCAGACATTCCAGTTCCGCATATAATCTGTCAGCCACCGTTTTCAATGTACCTGTTATCGTCCAAAAATACAGTGGAGAAGCAAACACGACCACATCGGCATCTTCAAATTCAGCATAAATCTGATCCATATCATCCTTCTGGCTGCATGGACTTTTAGAATCTCTGCCAGCCCTTAGACAGCCTTTACAACTATGGATCGCCATTCCGTCAAGATAAAAGGTCTTTACCTGATTCCCCGCTGATTTTGCCCCGTCTTCAAAAGCTTTCACAAGCTCTACAGTGCTCCCGTTCTTTCTGGCCGCACCATTCAAAATGATAATTTTCATAACAAGCTGCCATCCTCTCTTTTATCCCTATGATAAATGCCGGAACTATCAGAAGTACAGACAGCCCCGGCAAAAAGGACATCCTTTAATAAACAATCTCAAAAGTTTCCTGCTCTGTATACAGCTTCCAAAATTCTTCTGCTATCGTCTTCGGTGCAAAATGTTCATCAGAGCCAATCACTCCTGTTACCTGTACCGTTCCAAGATAAATCCCTTTTTCTTTTAGGACAGGAGAAAGAGCCTGAACCATTGCCCGCAGTGCTGCCTTATCCATAGAAAGTGGCAGATAACCCGCATAAGGCTCTAAGGCAAGACCACCGCCAGTCACAAGGATTGCCCCGTTTTTCTTCGCAAACTCATCTGTCTCCACCAGCTTGATGCAGTTGTACGCACCTGCTACATCTGCCACATACCGGTCAACAAGTGTCTGTGCAGAAATTTTTACCCCCTCATCTGCAACCGTGATTCCCACGTTATAGAACAGCACATCCGGAGTGCCATAATTTTTCACAACTTCACGGAAAGTTTCCGCAAAGGCATCAAGGTCTGTCACATCCGCTGCCTGTGTATGCACCTCAATCCCTTTCGCCTCAAAATCTGCTGCATACCCTTTTAAGTGTTCCTCGCTTCTTGCCATCAGGATTACCCGGAAATCATTATTGCCAAATTTTTCTGCCACTCCATTGCCAAGCCCTTTGCCTGCGCCTACTACTATGATTGTTTTCTTCATGTCAAATTCCTCCTAAATAATTTATTTTTATTAATTTCTATATTGAAGTCTTTTATCGATGTTATCGAAAAAAGACTGAATACCAGACATTAGCCATGACCATCCTGAAAGAAAATCTTTAATACGAGCAGGCTTACAACAACCGCTACAAAATCCATGATCGGCTGTACCCAGATAATGGCTGTCACCACAAAAAGGGAATCAAACAACACCATAAGCGGCAAATCAAAAATCCCTTTACGGATAACAGAAATAGCAAATGCGTGTTTGGGTCTGTTCACTGCCTGAAAAAATGAATTGATTGTAATTATAGCTGCAAATAAAGGAACGGAAAGGCAAAGCCTGCGGATAAATTGTGTTGCATACTGCACTGTTTCCGTATCCCTGATAAACAGCCTTGACACCTGTGGTGCAAAAATCTCCAGAAATATCACCACGACTGTAGTAGCAGCAAATGCCAATACCCCCGTAACAGACAATAATTTTTTTGTTCTTTCCTTCTTTCCCGCCCCGAAACTAAAAGCAAGCAAAGGCAGCGAACCCTGCGTGATCCCGACGGCAATATTCGCAGGAAGAATATCCATTTTCTTGGCTATGCCTACAGCCGCTACTGCCACTTCCCCATGCTTGGAAATAAGGTTGTTCAGTACACCATTGGAAATAGCTGACAAAAGGGAAACTAACGCAGACGGCAGTCCAATCGAAAGCACCTGTATGGCAGTCTGCTTCCCGGGAAGTGCATCCATTATACGAAACGATACGCTCCACTCCTCCCTGTGCCTGTAAAACAGGATAGAAAAATATACCAATGCTGCTAAATTAGAAAGCATTGTAGCAACTGCTGCCCCCGTAACGCCTAAATTGAAACCGAATGGGAAAATGAATACCGGATCAAGAATGATATTCAAAATGCCACCCAAAGTCAGTCCCATTCCCGCTGCCTTTGCAAAGCCGAGGGAACGGGCAAAGTGTGCCAGCACCTGACCGAGAACAGACGGCACCGCCCCAATAATAAACATCCAGAATATGTATCTGTCCGTAAAATCAAGGTCAGCAGAACTTGCCCCAAGCATATAATCAAAGGTATCTCCCATGGCAAAAGCCGCCACACAACAGATTCCTGTCAAAATGAGCGCCCCATAAAAGGAAAATGCAGCCGCACGCTTTGCTTCCTGCAAATCACCCTTTCCCAATGCCCTTGATATCGTGCTTCCACCACCAATTCCCCAGAGATTTCCCAATGCGGTAATGATAATCGTAAGCGGGAGTGCCAGAGCGATTGCCGCCACCTGCTTTGGATCATTTAGCTGTCCAACAAAGATTGTATCCGCATAATTGTACAGTACCGTTATCATCTGGCTGATAATTGTTGGGACAGCCATGATAAGGACTGACTGAATTACCGAATTATTTTGAAAGACTACTGCCCCATCTTTCTTTTCTTCCATCAAACACACTTCCTTCATCACACCATTATGGGCTGCATGGATAAGTTACTAATCATGAATTTTAACCTTCATTACGCCACGCTGTACATTCCAGCGGAGCATTACCTGACCAACTGTCTTGTCATGCGATGCCGCAATTTCCTTTAACATTTCATTTTCAAAAGACTGACTCAATCCCTGCTTCCGTTACCTTTCCCTTAGCAAGACTGCATGCGTATATCTATAATATACATAAAATGACAGTAACACGGTCAATATGTCTGCACACACCTGCGACCAGACAATACCATACATTCCAATGAGTTGGTTCAGTATAAACAGCATCGGAATGTTAAACACCGCCCACCGCATCACACCGAGAAACAGCGATTTATTTCCTTCACCAAAGCCCTGAAACACATATACCGTAAAAAAGCTCATAAACATTAACGGTGTCGCAAGGCATCGGATTCTTAAGAATCCGGTACCTAAGAATACCGTCTGCTGCTCCGGTATAAAGATCCGCATAATGCCTCCTGCAAAGATTTCGTATAGCACAATACTGATGATACTGACGATAATTCCTACCTTGAGGGAGAATTTTATGATATGATTCATTCTTTCATGATTCTGCGCAGAATAGTTATATGCAACAAGCGGCATCATTCCCTGACAGATACCGATACCGACATTAAGCGGCAGCCTTTCCACTTTCAGCACAATGCCAATGGCAGCAAGTGCAATATCATCATAAGCTGCCATCAGCTTATCAATGACCACATAGTCGATATCAAACAGCAGAGTGGTAACCGCCGAAGGAATGCCAACATTAAATATCGAGCCTATGCTGCTCCTGTCAGGCAGGCCGTGCCGGAAACGAAAACGGATAACGGATTGTTCTCTAATCCTGTATGCAGCACAAAAAAAGTAAGCACATGCAATGCAGTTTGACATCAGTGTAGCGATTCCAACTCCCAATACCTCGTTTCCCCTGGGGAGAAGCACAAACATGAACAGAGGATCAAGCACGATATTGATCATTCCTCCCATCGTGATGCCAAAGCCCGCCTCTTTTGACATGCCGACACTCCGAAGCAGATTGGACATCACATTGGAAAGCACAGTTGGTATCCCGCCAAGTACAATAACGCAAAAAGCATACTGTCTTGCATAGTCAAAGGTATCGTCACTCGCCCCAAGCAATTCAAGAATCGGTTTCATGAATACCAACATTGCTATGGAAAATACAGCAGTGACAGCAATGGATAAATAAAAGCTAAATGCGGACACCTTTTTTGCCTCATCTTCCCTTCCCTCGCCCAGAAGCCGTGATATCAATGCTCCTCCGCCAACCCCTGTCAGTCCCGCAAGCGACAGGCAGATATTGAACACCGGCAGCAGCAGCGAAGCACCCGCCACCATATAAGAATTATTCGTTCTTCCAAGATAAAAGGTATCTGCCATATTGTAGATTAGGACAATAATCTGGCTGAATATAGTCGGCAAAGCCATTTCCTTTACCGCTTTGGGTACAGGCAGATTTTCAAAAATTTCTTTACTATCTGCTTTCGCCATTGTTTTCACTCTCCTTAATACACTCATCAATATGTTTAATATATTGATTCATAAAATCTGCAATCTGCGAAAGCTGCTCATCCGAAAAACCTTTTATAAAAGCCATATCCCGCGCAAGCCATGCTTTATGAGCTTCTGCATGCTTTTCATAGATAACCTTTCCTGTATCTGTCAGACGGTAATATATGTTCTTCGCATTACCATCCTTCTGATAAGAGGATATCAGACCTGCATCCGTCAGTTTCTTTACGTTCTTGCAGATTCCGCCTCTTGTCATTCCCATATACTCTGCAAGGGAAGTGACATTCGGCTGCTCTAAATCCCCAATCGCAGCGAGGATATGAAGCTCAGAACTATTGTAGCCCCTAAGAGACTGGTCCTCTCTGAGTTTTGCTAATATTTCCTGCTTATCACCGTATTCTCTAAATAAATTTAATAAATCCATAGCGGCCTCCTTTGTTTCCTCGGAAACAATATTAGCACAGGATTGTTTCCTTGTCAACAAAAACTGTCAAATTTTAAAAACCTTTGAAAGGCTAAGATATTGCCCGATGCAAGACAACTTTCTATCGTTAAAAAATGCACCCAAACTCATGCTTGGATGCATTTTCCTGTTTTCCTTTACGGCACTGCATAAAACAGATTGCCAACATTCTTCCAAAATCATAATCACATCAGAATGTTCATCTTTTATCCATAGCGGTATCAACAACATAATCTTCTGCCGGGCTTTCCCCGACTGTTATGCGACAACCACCTCCCTCGCAATATAAAACCCTTCCGGTTATCAAAAAACATTTGCATAATCCTCTCATTCTGTGTATACTATAAGCAATAGATGAGCTATATGCTTATCATGTGGGCTGACACAATCAATCCGAAATTCATTCCAGACTTCGGGCGCTGGACGGTTGGCTGGCAACGGAAAAACCAGATATCCATTCCGGACTTCGGGCGCCGGACGGTTGGCGGACAACGGAAAAATCAGTCACGAAAAGGCGGGATTATCTGCTGCGGTAGATAGACCGCCTTTTCAAATTTCCATGTGAATGCCCTATTTTGTTCACATATTCATAGGAGAAATACAATGACCAAAAAGAAAGAAGATATCCGCAATATTACTCCCAAACCTCCCGGAAAAATTTTTGCCATCTTCCGTAAAACAGTCCGGCAGGAAATCTATACCGAGCTTACTTTCCGAAGCAGCAGTATAAATATTACAAAAAAGTGCCTCCCTTCTGACTTGCTGGAAAAAATAGATATGTCTCTTTTCACTCTGGAAAGAAAACCTTAATGCCTGCTCACTCGTATCTTTTGCCAAAAAAAGAAAAACATTTTTATCCTGAATCCGGTTTTTCATCAAATAATCTGCCTGTATCATGGAAAAAGCGTTTATTTTCTCATTATATTTAAACACAGTATCATTGCTATCGAACAAATCTTCCAGATGCGGAAGCAATTCTATCCTTTCTGCAATCTTATAGTAATGGTCAGATGACTCCACCGCAACACCTTTCCGCCCCAAGACCAGATGGTATTCCGTATCAAGCAGTGAGCAGAATGAATTAACACAATCGTATATCGTATACATATCCTCATCCCGTCTGTTTTTTGCATTAAGAAAAGCTCTGCCAAAACAGAGCCTTTCTGGCATTTTCTTTCAACAACCACTGGTTATCTAGCCAGATTGTGGTAAATGCCAAACCCTTATAAAGTTCGCAGGACACTGCCCTCTGGCACAACATCCTGTATCAGCACTTTGACAGACACTCATCGTTGCCTATCATCATTATTATAGTACAACGGTTCGCAAAATATGTCAATCGCAATCTACCCGGTTTTATTATTCTGCAAATCTTATTGATTATCTTCCCAAAACTTTACCGCATCATAAACCCACCCTTCCGCTGCCGTTCCCGTTCCAAGCCCAAAACCGTGAGATAATCCATCATACTTGTGAAATTCTGTCGGAATCCCCAGCTTTTTCAGCCTGTCCAACCGGTCTTTCATCGTATTCCATAAGGCGATCCCATCACGGGTACCCACGCAGGCATAGGTCGGCGCATCCGCATTTGACACATCCGTATAGCCTGTATACTGCATAATGACCGCTGCCGCCTGCGGTATATCAGTTCTTCCCGTCAACTCCTGAAGATAGTCTTTATTCCCCAGAACAGCCGCCATCCTTGCCCCGGCAGAACCGCCCCAGAGGGAATAGCCGTCCGCCTGTATCCCCAGTTCCTCTGCATGGTCATACAGATAAACAACCGCCCTTGCCAAATCTTCGTATGGATCATCCGGACGGTAAATCAGCGCAAAGGCATTATAACCTTGTTTGCTGGCTTCCAGCGCATGGGGAAAACTGTCGTGCATGGCGCCCACATACATAAAACCGCCGCCTGCATTCATAACGGCGAATTTCTCTCCCGGCGTACCGCCAAAGTAAAACAACCCTGTGTCTGCTTTGGAGGCATCTTGACGGATTTCCTCCTCAGAATAAATTGGGAAATAAATTTGCTCACCCGCATCTGCCCTTGCTTTCAGATGGTTCACAATCTCCACCGTTTTCCCCGGATGGATATTGGAATACCAGACATAAACATCACTTGATGAGATTTCCGATAAAGTATCATCTTCTGATACCGTGCGGTCTACCGGAAAAAGCAGCCGCCCAAAATCCCCAAAGGAAGGATCGGATATCACTTCCTTTACGGTAGAATCCTGTGTGAACACTGCCTTGTCCGATGTATTTTTATATTCATCCGACACCTTCTCCAATGTATCCGGAATATCTTCTGATGCATTCACCGCTTCCCCATCCTTTCCCGGTGCAGTATGATCTGGCTTTTCCGACTGTCTTACGCTGCATATCGTTCCCACAACAACCAGTATGACAATGGCAAAGCATAAAATGATTTTTCTGATATCCATCTTTCATGCCTCCCGATATAAGTAACCATTCCGCTCTCGATGGGAAGAACGCTATAACAGCATATGACTGTGTGCGTTCTTCTTACACTTATTTCTGCTCATCCACAGGCGGCACCATCTCTGCATAGCCTTTCAGCATTTCCGGTGTACTGGTGTAATATCTCTTATCCTTGTTGAGTGCCTGTATTTCCTGCATCTCCTCTGCCGTCAGTTCAAAATCAAACAAATCAAAATTCGCACGGATATGGTCTGGATTTTTAGAACCCGGAATGACCACGTTTCCTGCCTGCACATGCCAGCGCAGAATAATCTGTGCATTGCTCTTGCCATACTTTTCTGCCAGTTTGGAAAATACCGGTTCCTGAATCAATGCCGTATCGCCATGCCCTAACGGAAACCATGCCTGAATGACAATATCCTCTTTTGCCAAAAAAGCCTTTAACCCCTCTTCTTGAAAATAAGGGTGCGTTTCCGTCTGTAAAACAGCCGGTTTAACCTCACAGATACTTAAAATCTCCCGAATCTGTTCCTCATTAAAATTGGATAAGCCGATTGCTTTCACTTTTCCCTCTTTATATGCCTTTTCCATCAATTTGTATCCCGCAACATAATCACCTGCCGGCTGATGAATCAGCAAAAGGTCAATATAATCGGTGTCAAGCCGCTGCAATGTCTTTTCCACTGCATCAGACTGGTTGTAGAACGAAGGCCAGATTTTCGTCTCCAAAAATATTTCTTTTCGGTCAAGACCGGATTTTTTCATGGCACGCCCAACTGCCTTTTCATTGACATAGGCATTGGCAGTATCAATCAGCCTGTAGCCATCGGCAAGCGCGCTCACGCAGGAAGCCTCTGCCTCATCCGGGCTTAGCATAAAAGTACCAATCCCTGCCATTGGCATTTCCACCCCATTGTTTAATTTCACATACATTTGATTACTCATTTTCACTCTCTCCTTTTCTGTTTTATTGTTATCAATTTATACTGCACACTGATTAATTTTTTTAAGCTGAAATGTAATGAATCATTTTTTCAGCTTATCTTCCCTGCCAGCTTCTGCGCTTCTGCTTTATTTGTTGCCATCCCCTGATAATCCATTCCATACAGCATCCCATATCTGCTCGCTGTATACTCTCCGGCTGCAAGCTGTTCTTTTGTCGGAGAAGCTCCCTGAAAGACAAAGAACAACTTCTTTCCCTGAAACTCTTTTTCCGCAATCACACCGTAGGAACGGTCTAACAGGTTTCTCACGGAACCGCTCATGCTGTGCCAGTAAAGCGGAGAACCAAGCACAACCGTATCTGCCTGTCTGATTTTGCCAATCACTTCCATAAACTGGTCATCTTCGTATTCCTGCCCATAGGAATAGATTTTGTAATCCACCAGATGCAGGGTGTCATACTCCTTCCCTGCCAGTAAATCTCCTGCCAGTTTCACTGTGTTGCCGTCCTTGTTTGGACTTCCGTTGATAAATAAAATGCTCATAATTTCCTCCATTTCTGCCGCCTTTTGCGGCTTCAACATTTTTCTAAATGACTTCTTACATCGATTCCAGCAGAATATGGTAAATTTCCTCATGTGTCATTTTTTTATAACTGTCCGGCACAATGGCACAGGAATCCGCAACTGCTTTTAAGTCTGTATCTTCCCCGATACCCAGCTCACGCAAGCTGGTCGGAAGACCGATTTCCCGGATAAAATCTGCCAGTGCCTCCACGCCAGCCCCGGCAATTTCCTCATCACTCTTTCCCTCCGTTTCTATCTCCCATACATTCTCCGCAAAACGTTTGAACTTTGCCAGTCCGTCCCGGTAAATATGGCGGTAATACACCGGATGCAGCACAGCCAGCCCCGCCCCATGATTGCAGTCCGTATATGCCCCTAACTGATGTTCCATCTGATGACATTCAAAATCCGTCCGTTTACCCAGTTTGATAATCCGGTTCTCTGCCATCGTGGAATCCCACATCAGATTGCTTCTCGCCACATAATCTTCCGGATTTTGAACCGCCGCCCGCAGATTGCGGATCACATTTCTCATCAGTGCCTCGGCAATCTCATCGGACACATTATCCTCGTCCGGCTCACTGAAATAAATCTCCATGATATGGGACAGCGTATCAAATCCCCCGGACACCATCTGGAATTTCGGAACGCTGTAAGTATACACCGGGTCTAACAGGGCAAATTTCGGATTGCACTGCGGATAATCACGTCCTGTTTTCACTTTCTTCTCTTCATTGGTAATCACTGCGCCGCCGTTACATTCACTGCCGGTTCCCGCTACCGTGACAATAACTCCCAGAGGCAGCGGTTCAAAGTCAAACCGCCCCGGACTTGCGAAGAAATCTTCCCATACATCACCATCATACCGTGC
>JAMPAW010000083.1 GCA_023666975.1 Clostridium sp. | reverse complement strand
TATACCGTGGTGAAATGTTGGATTCGGCAATCAATTTCGTTCGCGAGTATAACATTACGAGCCAGAGCGCAGAAATTTATTTTTCAGGATCATAGCGATAAAAAATATTAAGCGATTGCCCTAATGATTTATCGATTTTAGTAGTTGTGGAGGAAAATATATGGTAGAATGAAAGCGATAGGAAAAATACGGAAAGGCAGCTTAAAATGATGTATCGGATTATTAAGACAGACGGAAGGGCAAAGCGGGCAGTGCTGGAGACGGTTCACGGAACCGTGCAGACTCCCGTGTTTATGAATGTAGGCACGGTGGCAGCAATCAAGGGTGCAGTGGCGACTACGGACTTGAGGGAGATTGGCACTCAGATTGAATTGTCAAATACCTATCATCTGCATGTGAGGCCGGGTGATAAGGTAGTAAAGCAGCTGGGGGGGCTTCACCGGTTTATGAATTGGGACAGGCCTATTCTCACGGACTCTGGTGGCTTTCAGGTCTTCTCACTGGCGGGACTTAGAAAGATAAAGGAGGAGGGCGTTTATTTTCATTCCCACATAGATGGACATAAGATTTTCATGGGACCGGAGGAAAGCATGCAGATTCAGTCAAATCTGGCGTCTACCATTGCCATGGCATTTGACGAGTGCGCACCCAGTCTTGCCACGAGGGAATATATCAGGGATTCGGTTGAACGAACCACCCGTTGGCTTTCGCGGTGCAAGGCAGAGATGAGCCGGTTGAATGCTTTGGAGGATACGATTAACAAGGAACAGCTGCTTTTTGGGATTAATCAGGGAGGTGTTCATGCGGATATCCGTGTAGAGCATGCAAAGGTAATAGCGGAAATGGATTTGGACGGCTATGCCATAGGCGGACTGGCTGTCGGAGAATCCCATGAGGAGATGTATCATATCATTGAGGAGACAGTGCCGTTTCTTCCGCAGGACAAGCCCACTTATCTAATGGGTGTGGGAACCCCGGCTAATATATTGGAGGCCGTTGAGCGAGGCGTTGATTTTTTTGACTGCGTTTATCCAAGCAGGAACGGGCGGCATGGTCACGTCTATACCAATCATGGAAAATTGAACCTGTTTAATGCGCAGTATGAAACGGACAGCCGTCCGATTTCGCCAGAATGCGGGTGTCCGGCTTGCAGAAATTATTCCCGTGCCTATATCCGCCATTTACTGAAAGCAAAAGAAATGTTAGGAATGCGACTTTGCGTCTTGCATAATTTGTATTTTTATAATAATATGATGAATGAGATTCGTGAAGCGATAGAGGAAGGACGCTTTTTGCAGTATAAGAAGATGCGTTTGGAAGGCTTTGCACAGAAAGAATAATAACAAATAGAAAAGGAGTTAGAGATTATGTTTTCAATGATATTGGAAAGTGGCGCAGCTACGTCGGCTGCAGCTAATCAGGCAACCGGTGGTTCACTGGTGATGACAGTTATTATGCTGGTGTTCTGGCTTGCAGTTATGTGGTTTATTTTGATTCGGCCGCAAAAAAAGCAGCAAAAGGAAATGGATGCCCTCCGCAGCTCTATTGAGCCGGGGGATAATATTATGACCACGGGCGGTTTTTATGGTGTTGTGTTAGATGTCTATGACGATACGGTTATTGTAGAGTTTGGCAATAACAAGAATTGCCGTATCCCGATGCACAAGAACGCAATTGCCGAGGTTGAGAAGGACGAGGAAGAAACCGAATCTGACAAAAAGTAAACAAAAAGAAAGCGCTGCCTTAACGGGCAGCGTTTTCTTGTCTTGCAGCCTCACGGATAGGAGGCAGCAGCTTCTCCGGTATGCACAGATTATTTCTTCCTGTTCCGATAGAGATATCCGGTTTCACGGCACCATGGAAATCGGAGCCTCCGGATACCAGAAGGTTTTTTGACAGGGCGATGGTTCGCAGCTCCTGCATTTCGGCTTCTGTATAGGTAGAATAATAACATTCCATACCGCATAATCCCAAAGGAATCAGCTCGTCCAATAACGTTTCAACTTGAGTGTGCGTAAATTTGTAGGAGTAAGGATGTGCCAGAATCGCAACTCCTCCTGCATTTTTGATGAGGTGAAGCACATGTTCGGGGGAAACCTTGGGCTTTGGAAGGTAGAATGGACAGCCGATGCCGAGATACTTGTCAAAAACTTCGGTTTTATCCCGGCAAATCCCCTTTTCAACCAACACTCTGGCAAAGTGGGCTCTGGTGATTACACTGTTAGGATTCCCGTGCTTCAATTCTTCGATCGTCATCGGGATTCCGGCAGCGACGAAGCTCTGTACCATTTTCTCATTCCGCTCTTCACGTGCCCGCTTTAGTTTTTGCAGCTCCTGAAGGAAAATCTTGTCGGTATGGTCTACGAAAAGTCCCACAATGTGAATCTCACGGTTTTGGTAATAACAGGACAGTTCAATTCCCGGTATGACCTCCAAATCATCATATTTCTGTGCCTGCGCCAATGCACGGGCGACACCGCCCACAGTATCGTGGTCGGTCAGGGCAAAATAGCGCAGGCCGGTTTCTTTTGCTAAGTCCACAACCTCTTCCGGAGTCAGCGAACCGTCAGAGGCTGAGGAATGTACATGTAAATCTATTGTATTCATTACAATCTCCTTTGTCTTGAAATACCGCTATGCGTATAAATCAACAAGTTTTTGGAATACCGGGATGGATCGCTCTACCTTTTCGGTAGGAATGCAGTAGCTTATGCGGAAATGTCCCGGAACACCAAAGGTGTCGCTTGGTACCAGCAGCAAATCCAGCTTCTTGGCTTTGTTGGCAAAGTCAACTGCGTTTTCTTCCAATGCTTTGGGGAACATATAGAAGGTTCCGCCGGGTTCTACAATATCGAAGCCCATTTTTGTCAGTTCGGTATAGAGTATATTTTTGTTGGTTTCATATACGGACAGGTCAGCAGTTTCGTAGAGTGACTTTGTCACAGCCAGCTGAATAATGCTGGGTGGACAGTTGTGGCCGATTCCGCGGGATATCTGGCCGAACATATCGACAAGAAGAGCAGCGTCCTCACAGGCAGGGTTTACCGCAATGTAGCCGATACGTTCACCCGGCAGGGATAAGGATTTACTGAAAGAGTAGCAGGTCAGCGTATTATGGTAATGCGCGGCAACAAAAGGAGAGTCGACTCCCTGAAATACAATTTCACGGTACGGTTCGTCAGAGATGATATAAATCGGATGTCCGAATTCCTCTTCTTTTTCCCTTAAAATCATCGCCAGCCTGTCAATAGTTTCCGTGGAATACACGATGCCAGAGGGGTTGTTTGGTGTATTGATCAGAACGGCCATAACCTTGTCGTTCAACATATTAATAAATGCATCAAAATTAATCTGGAAGCTGCCGATATCGGCGGGGACTATTTTGAGCACTGCGCCGGTTGTGGAAATGTACGGCATATACTCCGGGAAAAAGGGTGCAAAGGTAAGTATTTCGTCCCCCGGAACCGTGACTGCCCTTGCGCAGTGGGCAATTGCGCCTGCTGCACCGCTGACCATAAATATATCTTCTTTCTGATAATTCATATCAAAGCGGTCATTTAACGAAACGGCTACCGCTTCCCTGACTGAATCAATTCCGAGACTGGGAGAATATCCATGCAGAGTAACCGGATTCTCTGTCTGTAACAGGCGAATCATTTCCTCGGTGAAGGATTTCGGTGTCGGAACAGATGGATTGCCAAGACTGTAATCAAATACATTCTCATAACCGATATCTTTGGCACGTTCACTTCCGTAGGCAAACAGTTCCCGTATGACGGATTTTTGTCCACACATATCAATATAATTTTGGTTTAACATCGTTTTGTACCTCCTGCTTAATATTTTAGCTCATCAAGTTTATGCTGTAAAGTAGATGTGTAAAAAAATCCGTTACTTATCTGGTTGCATTCCTTTTCTGAATAAGATACAATGTACAGATAAGTGCGTGAAGAGTCTTAGGGAATATGTGTATCGTATATTCCTTGAAAAAGACAGGGAAGAGGATAGGAAGGGAATATGGAACAGCAAAAAATTGTACTATGTGCATCCTCCAAGTATGAGGAGAAATATTACCTGAATCCCGTATTTGACGGTATTCCTGAGGCAATCAAGGCGGAGCTGCAGGCAATGTGTGTATTGTTTACGGAAGATATTGGGGGAATTTTGACGCTGGAGTTTGATGAGGATGCCAATCTGAATTTTGTGACAATGGCCGACGAAGGGGATTTACTGTATGATGATATCGGCAGTGTGTTGAAAATCAAGCAGCTGCAGCAGACCAGACAGGAGCTTTTAGAGAGTCTGGAGATGTATTATAGGGTATTTTTCTTAAATGAACCATTGGATACAGAGCAATGATATTAAGGAGGGGAGCAGAGAAATGCTATTGGCAATAGATATCGGCAATACCAATATCACCATTGGATTGTTTGACGGAGACGAGATTGAAGGAACTTTTCGTATGACAACAAAGATACCGAGAACCTCTGATGAGTACGGAATATTTTTTTATGATATTCTTCGCAGCAGGAGATTACATCGGGAGGACGTAGACGCGGCGATTATGGCATCGGTAGTGCCAGATGTAAATCATCACATTATCAACGGGCTGATTAAATATTTTAAAGTCAACCCAATCGTAGTAGGTCCGGGTATCCGAACCGGAATTAAGATAGCGATACCTAATCCGAAGGAGGTAGGGGCAGACCGGATTGTCGATGCGGTTGCAGCTTATGAATTGTATGGCGGCCCCGTGCTGGTGATTGATTACGGAACGGCGACCACGCATGACTTGGTGCTTGAGGACGCCACTCTGGTAGGAGGCGTAACATCTCCGGGAATTCGCATTGCGGCGCATGCCCTTTGGCAGGATGCGGCAAAGCTGCCAAAGATTGAGATTAAAAAGCCGGAGGCGGTTTTGGGAAGGGATACCATTTCCTCCATGCAGTCCGGCTTGGTATATGGCCATATCGGCCAGACCGAGTATATTATCCGCAAAGTGAAAGAGGAGGCAAAGCTGGACAAAATGACCGTGGTTGCCACGGGAGGGCTCGGTAAAATTATCTTTGACGAGACGGAAAGTATTGAGTATTATGACCCGAATCTGACTCTGAAGGGACTGAACATTCTCTATCATAAACAGTTGGAGAAAGATGAAAGATGACGAGAAAGAAAATGATTGATCTAAAGGACAAGTTGATACTGGCTCCTATGGCAGGTGTGACAGACCTGCCTTTTCGCTTGCTGTGTAAGGAGCAGGGGTGTGATGTCCTCTATACGGAGATGGTTAGTGCCAAGGCGATTCTTTATCATAATCGCAATACGCAGCCGTTGATGGAATATCGACCGGAGGAGCATCCGATCGGACTTCAGCTTTTTGGGTCGGATCCGGAGATTATGGCGCAAATTGCAGCACAGGTGCAGGAGCGCGGATATGATTTTATTGACGTCAATATGGGATGTCCGGTGCCAAAAATTGTCAACAACAATGAGGGTTCTGCACTGATGAAACAGCCGGGGCTGGTGGGAGAAATCGTATCAGCTATGGTGAGGGCGGTGAGTATACCGATAACCGTGAAAATTCGCAAGGGCTTTGACGAGGAGCATGTTAATGCCGTGGAGATTGCAAGGATAATTGAAGAAAGCGGCGGTTCCGCCGTGGCAGTTCATGGGCGTCTGCGAAGCGAGTACTATGGAGGAAATGCAGATTGGGAAATCATCAGACAGGTAAAGGAAGCAGTCAGTATTCCCGTGATTGGCAACGGAGATTTGACAACGCCTCAGGATATTTTGCAGATGAGGGAACAAACGGGCTGCGATGCCTTTATGATTGGCAGGGCTGCGAAGGGAAATCCTTTTATTTTTTCGCAGATTAAGAGCTATTTTGAGAAAGGATACCTGCCGGAGAAACCGTCTGTGGAAAAGATGACGGAGGTTATGCTGCGGCATGCACGCATGATGGTAGAATGTAAGGGGCAGTTTAGCGGCATACATGAAATGCGCAAGCATGTAGCGTGGTACACTACCGGATATCCGAATTCCTCCAGGCTCCGCGAGCAGGTTAATCATGTAGAAAGTATGGCTGAACTGGAGCATTTACTGGAAAAATGGAGGGAAAACCGGGATATTTCGTAAATGTGCGGAATAGTCTTTAGTAAGACGGAAAATGCGGAAAGCATATGAAAGAGAAAGACAAACTGGATTATATTTATTTTTGTGCAGCAACGGGAAAAAGAAAGCGGCTGGAAATGGGTTGTACAGAGCTGTCAGGAATCCGGACACTGCGGGTCTGCATAACGGAGAAAAATAACGGGAAGGCGGCAGGACAGGAAAAATGTGCCATACCGTATTGGAAGAAAATATGCAAGAGGCTTAGAGACTGGCAGGCTGCAGACTGTGTGGTCGGCGCAGACCAGCGAATGGCGGAATGGATGCAGATGAAAGAGGAGCTGTTTTGGGCGCGTAAGCAGGAGTTGCTGCAGATTTGCACGGAGCTGTTTACACAGATGGGGGGCAGGGCAAAAGAGGAGATAGCGGAGAGGAAATCATTTCTGCTGGTAGTAGACAGTAACGGCTGGAGCAGACAGGATTTATTGTTTTTGCTTTCCAGGGCAAAGGACTATTTTGCGGATATGTATATGGTGGCAGGCGGCTGTGGCGTAGACGAAGAGCAGATGGCGAGGAGTATGTATGAAGAATGGGGGATTGTGCTGCACCTGCTGTCGGAGGAAAGTGCAAGGACCACGGTTGTTGACTGTGCATTTTTTTTACTGGAAAACTGGAATGAAGCTGTGCGAGAATATAGCTGCCGATTCGGATACGTCGTGTCGGAGTGTGAAAACGGGATGAATCGCTACCGGGACAGTGAAAGCGGGATAATGCACGGAGGCAGCACTGCCGCAAAACACAGAACACTGCGCTGTGGACAATTGTATTCCGGTATGGTATATCAATGCGGGAATGAGGAGATTCCCTATCAGATGGCTGTGAATATAAAATATCAGAATCCGGAAAAATATCATAAATTTTCGATAACTTCCGTTGCTATTTATTGTGTAGAATGATATAATACAGATATTCATATTAGATGATAAATGCTGATAAGACTAAGAACAGATTGGGGAGGTTGCTATATGATTTACGTAAAGGCAGAAGATCTAAAAGTTGGTATGCGGTTAGCGCGTCCAATCTATAATAGGAACGGAACATTATTGTATGGCAGGAATGATAAGATTACCAAGCAGGGTATCGAGAGTGTGAAGAATTTCGGATTGATTGGTCTGTATATTTTGGAGCCGGCAGAGCCCCTTCCGCCAATGAGCCAGGAAGAGATGGAATTTGAGCGG
Organism: Clostridium sp.; assembly: GCA_023666975.1. Next base: position 6,842 of record JAMPAW010000083.1, on the reverse strand, counting down.
TTTCAAACGATGGAGGTATTTAGTCTCAAGGGAGACTTGGACGAGATTATGAAGAATAATCAGCCAGTTAATCTAATGAGGCAGACGGACGATGTGGTACGGCAGTTTGGCAATCTCTATCATCGCATTCATTTTAACCAGAACTTAAGAAGTACAGAAGACTATGTCTACAAGCATGATTTGAATGTGGCTATATTGTCAGCACTGATTTCCCATAGGGCCAAATTCGGCATTATGGAGCAGACGGAGGTTGTCGTTGCAGCGCTTCTGCACGATTTGGGAAAACTCTCTCTTCCGGCAAAGCTTCGTGGGAAGGCGGAAGACTTATCGGAGGACGAGATGAATACTGTGGCAAGAGCAGTTATTGTGGGCGTGGACAAGATTTCGGACGCGTTTAATCTCCCGATGGGTGTTAAGGGCACGTTGATGCAGTTTTGCCAATTGCAGTATTTGCCGGATAAAGCGCCGGACAAGATTTCCAAACTGGTAAAGGTACTGATGGTTGCCAATGCCTATGATGAGTATACGGCGATGCAGTTAGACCAGAATCCACATTCGGAGGTTGAGGCAATCCGCATGCTGCAAAGCCAGCCGGAAGTTTATGACAAATCCATGGTAAAGCATTTGCTGGATAGTATTATGGTACTGTATCCGGGGGTATGTGTGGAGCTTACTAACCATGAAAAAGGGCTGGTGCTCAATGAGAATGACAGGGATATATTGAGACCGGTGGTGCTCGGATTTACCCATAATGAAATCTACAATCTCGACAGAGATGAGATTTTTGAGGATATCCAGATTAAAGACATCATGAAGACGATGGACAACCGAATTAAGGTTGACCCGGAACGCCTCAAAGAATATATGTAATAAAAAAGTTCAGCTTAGGCTGAACTTTTTTATGTACGGTCACTGTAATACTGTATTACATCACGTCTGGTGATGATGCCGATAAATTTGTCACAATCATCTACGACGGGAACAAAATTTTGCTGAATAATTTTGGACAGTAAATCCTCCATGTTGGAGCTTGCATTAACCGGGGTATAATCATTCCGTCTTGGTACATCCATTAGCTGGAGTTTCTCCGGTCCTTTTAATACAGTTGAAATATCATTGTGGCAAAGATACCACAAAATATCTCCTTGTGTCAGCGTCCCTATGTATTCTCCGTCATCATTGAGAATAGGAAGAGAGGAATACTGATGATATTCCATTTTTTCTAAAACCTGTCGAAGTGAAAAGTTATCCCCCAGAAAAGCAACTTCGGCCTTGGGAGTTAAAAAGAATAGTATATTAATGAATGTCACCTGCCTTTCTCTGGTTGGAATTTATCTATAGTATATAATAAATAGGCTGTAAAAACAATGGTATAAATATTAAAAGATTATGAAACTTTGTACATAAATAGATGACGGAAAATATCGAAAAGAGTTGTATTTATAAGATAGGTTTGTTAATATAGGAGTATTGTATGTCATCGGGGAGAAAACACGACGGATGGTGTGAAAGAGAGGCAGATTTATGCAGAGTAATGTGTTTAATGAAAATGTGGACTATCTGTATCAGGTTCAGACAGATTTAGAAGCAGTGGAGCAGTTGAAACAGGAGCTGGCAGAATATAAGAATCAGGAAAAGAATTTGAAAAAGGCGATTGCTGCCGAGGATAAGTCGATTAAGGACGAGATTGCCCAGACAATCCGCAGAAGAAAAAGCGAGATTGAGAAGGTATATGACGATCAGATTGACGCCAATAAGGGGCGAAGCCGTAAAGTGAGAACAAAACGGGATAAGGCAAAGTCCAGACGGGTGGACGAGCGTGTGTCGGAGGAAACGGCTGATTTGGCAGAGGAGAACCGACAGCTGCAGGTAGAGATGAAAACCCTGTTTAAAGCGCAGCATGTTCCCTCTTTTTGCCGGTCGAGATTATACTATGCCATGTTCATGACAAAACGCATTTATGAGTTTTTCCTTCTGTTGGCGGGAATGCTGATTGTTTACTTAGGGATTCCGACGATTATGTATTTACTCTCGGTAAATGTATTCTTTAAAGGGAGCAAGCATTTGACCATTTTGTGTACACTCACGGTTTCATTGACGTTATTTTTGCTTGGACTCATTTATATTTTAATTTTAAATAAGACAAAGCTTAAGCATTTTGACACTCTGTCCGAGGGGCGCAGCATAATGGACCGGATTGCGGCAAACAAACGTCAGATGAAAGCGATTCGCAATAAGATAAACCGTGACAGAGATGACAGCCAGTATGGTCTGGATAAATATGACGATAAACTGGCGGAGCTGGAGGAGGAGCTAAACCAGATTAGCCAGGATAAGCAGGACGCCATGACAATCTTTGAGAATGAGACGAAGCAGGTGCTGACGAACGAGGTAAATGACCGGCGGCTGGGGCGTTTGGAGGAGATGAAGGATAATCTGGAAGCCTTGGAGGAGCAAATGGCGACCCTGAACGAGGATATTCAGAACTCTTCCATTGCCATTGCCAATAATTATGGTGCAATTTTAGGTAAGGAGTTCTGCACTCCGGGCAGGGTGGCAGATTTGATTTCATTGATGGAGGACGGCACGGCAGATACTGTGTCTGAAGCGATTGCAGCATATAAGGGTGCGGGGCGCTGAGCGTCCAGAAAATACCAGTAGAGTGCACTGCTGATACAATTTGCCAGAGTCATTACTGTGTGAAGCCGGGTGCTTTGCAAAAGAATTGAATTTGGAAAACCGGCAACATTTACAATGCCTGTGATAGAGAGATTTCCTATTGCAGGCAGTTTTTTATTGACCCCTTTTCCGGGAATCAAAGGTGTCTTACTTAATGTGGCATAACCGATATGTTCGGGAATACCGAGGGAGGCATCAATTGCAATGACGAAAGGATTGGGATGCTCCTCATAAATTTCCTGAATGGTTTCATCGAGATTGAGTGCGTGAACCGGATGTGCTAAAGTTCCGTAGACCGGAACGTGGGGAACAGCTTCCTTTAAATACTCACCTACCAGCGGTCCCAGACAGTCTCCAGTGGCACGGTCTGTGCCGATACATAATATAATAATGTCCTCCGCAGAATTGGCATTATCTTCTATAGTCTGATGAAGCTCTTTTTTTAGTTCCAGCGCAGCATTCTCTTCAAAAGCATTGTAATAACACTGTGTCATAATCCGGTCTCCTTGTTTCCTGTAAGTTATTGTATGAAAAGTATGAACGTTTTGAGCCTGTTTTAGACAGAGAAAGCGAAAAAGATAAAAACCGGGTCTGGTCAGACCGTCCGGAAGTGTCGCATTTTATATAGAAAAGAAAAAAAATAACGGATATTGCGGACATTTTTGTTGAAAGAAGTACATTTTTAGACATGAAAAGCATTTGTGTTATGGTAGCCTACGAGAGGGAAATGATACCGGATTATATAGGGAGAAATGAAATATGGTACAGAAAGGAAATGAGGAAGATGATAGAGCTTGTCTACGACAAAAATGAGCAGACGGAGGAAGACATTTTTGCGGGAATTACGCTGCCCAAAAATATCAGGCAGATAGGAATGCCGACAGGAGAGCGGCGGATTTATATTGAGGATTATGTGATGACTTATCTGACGCAGCTTGCAAATCCAAATTCAACCTTTGCCAGAGGTGCAATCCTGGTGGGGGAATGCGAAAAGGGAGAAAACGGTGTGGTGATTTTTGTCAGTGGTGCACTGGCGGCGCAGAATCTGGAATTGGATTTGGAGGAAGCGACCTTTGAGGGAGAAACGTGGAGTTATATTTATCAGGAGGTAAAAACACATTTTCCTGACTTGGAGGTGGTTGGCTGGTTTTTGTCCCGTATGGGTTTTTCTACGGAAGTAAACGATATGATTGTAAAACTGCATATGGACAACTTTGCCGGAGCGAATAAAGTGCTCTATATCATGGATTCCCTTGAGGGAGAGGACGCTTTTTATCTGACCGAAGGGGAATGCCTGAGGCGGCAGAGCGGATATTACATATATTATGCCCGTAATGAGGCTATGCAGAATTTTATGATTGAAGCCAAAGGAAATGCAGCACCGAAGGAGACTGATGAGGTAGAAGAAAAAGATGAGGCTGTGCTGCGCAACTATCGGAAAATTATGGAAGAACGGGCACATAATGCCAGAATGGAACGGATGAATCGCCGTCTGTATGTAATTTGTTCGGGTCTGACCATCGCTGTGTTTGCCCTTGGTGTTGCAGTTTTTTCCAATTATCAGATGTTGGACCTGTTACAGACAAGGCTGCTTGCGACAGGTGTTTTTGCGCATGAAGAACTGGTGGAAGTCGGTGAAGCTGCGGAGAGCGATGGACATGACGGACAAGAAGAGAGTGCAGGGAAAGAGAATGAGATGTCAAAGTCGGAAACTTCCAAGGTGCGTGCTGCTGCAGCAAATCTACCGCAGTATTATACCGTACAAAATGGAGACACACTGTCGTCTATCAGCTTTAAAATGTATAATTCGGTGGGTTATGTGGCTGAACTAATGGAGGCGAACGGATTTGGAGAATCAGATGAAATCCACGAGGGAGACAGGATTATTATTCCCACTGTGGATTAATGGGATGGCATTTGCCGGGAAAATAGATTACCTGACTTTGGGAAAAGAGGGTAGTACCTTTTCGGGAAATGTGATATACTTAATGCGTATAATGCGAAGGATAAGTGAAGGAAAGGTATCGGCTATGAGCAGAAAAACACCCGGAGAGAACAAAAACAATAAAGAGGATGTCAGACAGCCGTTTTTTGTATATGAAAATGAGCAGCTGCCAAAGGAAAACGGTCAAGAAGTGGCAGATGAAGATGAGGAGGATACAGCCTTTGTCCGGGAACGACTGTCAGGCTTGGGAATAGGTGTAGTTGTAGTGGTGATTATCGCTGCAGTTGTGCTCTTTGCCTCTTCTTTTCTGTTTGGCAATGGTTATAATGACTATGAAGTGGTGGAGGAAACGGGAGTAAAGAATGCTTCCATGGTGGATTATGTCCCTTATCAGAATGCTCTGCTCAAATTTAGCAAGGATGGTGCGATTTATGTGAACGAAAAGGGGGAGGCAGTCTGGAATGAAACCTTTGCCATGAAAATGCCCTGCGCAGATGTGTCAGGAGAGTATGTAGCGATTGCAGATTTGAATGGAAATGATGTCTACATATTTAACAAAGCAGGTAAAGTGAGTAATTCTGCGATGCCTTATCAGATTTGTGATATCGCAGTGGCCAGTCAGGGCGAATTTGCAGTTATCCTTGAGGGTAAGCATGCAAATTATATCAATATTTATGATAAGAACGGTCAACAGATTACCGAGAATCAAACTACTCTTGAGCAAAGTGGATATCCGATGGACATTGATCTGTCTGAGGACGGAGAGAAGCTCTTTTCTGCATATTTGAGTATTGACGGTGCACAGACCAAATATAGTTTGGCTGCCTATAATTTTGGACCTGTGGGTCAGAACGAGAATGCCGACGGTCTGATGGGTGGATATCAGTTAGAAAACACGGTGATTCCCAAAATAGAATTTTTGGATAATAATACGGTTTGTGCATTTGGGGATAATCAGATTATTATTTATTCGATGAAAGAAAAACCCAGCGAGAAAGCAGTAATCGCCTTTGAGGAAGAGATTCGCAGTGTTATTTATAATTCTGATTATATCGGGGTAGTAGTGCCCAGTGACAAAGACGATGTGCCTTACATGCTGGAGCTTTATAATACCAGCGGTCATAAGGTTATGTCACTCAAAATTGATTTTGATTATAATAAGGTAAGATTGCGGAATGATGAAATTGTTTTTACCGGGGGCACGGAATGTCGCATTTATACAATTAAAGGCAAATTAAAATTTTCTTATGCATTTCAAAAAAATGTGACGGATATTGTGCCGACAGGATATAGCCGACGTTACATTGTCTTGTACGACAGCGGTTCGGAAGTGATAAGAATTAAGTACGAAGGTAAAAAGGAATAGATATGAATATAGTTTGTATGGTAATCGGAATTGTGTTTTGTATATGTGTGCTAGTCGGATGGATTCAAGGCTTGTTTAAAGTGATTATTTCCGTGGCAGGTCTGGTGGTAAGTATTATTGTGGCTAATTATGTTTCACCGTATGTTAGCGGGTTTCTGGAAGAGCGCACACAGATAGACGACAAAATTGCAGTGTATATAGAGGAAGAATTGCAGTTTTCCGAATTGGGTGAACAGGCGACAAAGGGGATTCAGGTAGCCATAATAAATGAACTGCCTTTGCCGGAGACAATCAAGGCCAATATTCTTGATAACAATAATTCGGATATGTATAAGGCATTAGAGGTGACCGGTGTCTATGAGTATATTGCAAAATCTGTTGCGGTTGTTATTTTGAATGCAGCAGTTTTTTTGTTTCTCTTTTTGTTTTGTCGATTGTTCTTTTATTTTCTCGGTAAATCTGCTGGCAGTTTAGCCAAGCTTCCTATTATTCATTCCATTGATAAGGTAGGAGGAGGCATGCTGGGAGCAATGAAGGGGCTTATGTTAATCTGGATATTTTTTCTTCTCTTGTCGATTGCCAGTCCTTTTGAGTGGAGTCGAGAGATAATTGCCCAGATTAGTCAGTCTTCAATCTTAAAATTGTTGTATGATAACAACGTACTACTAGATATTGTGGGAGATTTGACGCGTGTTTTATTCTTATAAATACAATTAAAAAATATGTCAAAAAATTTCAGAAAAGGTGTTGACAAGGAAAATCCCTTGTGCTAAGATTAAATCCGTTGCGGCGCTGAAAAAAGAGGCGTCAAAACGAGTGCAGCGGCAGGAAAACAGAGAAAGCAGCTGCGAA
>JAMPAW010000082.1 GCA_023666975.1 Clostridium sp. | reverse complement strand
GGCATTTCCGGGAAATGTAGATACAATGGCAATGGGAGTCATGACGGAAGGTGAGGCAGGAGAGTTGGTGAACATGACCGTTGGTGACATGCGGGATATGCTCCTGGTAACGGTGCCACTGCTGTTCATTGTCGCCTGTTTCACCCTGGTTCCAAGCTGGACTGCCGCTATCTGCGGGAATGATGAGAGGAATAAGACAAGGCAGTTTACCAGTGTGCTGCCGCTTGGCAAAAATGCCTATATCGCATCGAAATATATCTTTATCGGCATTGCCGTCTATATCCTGTTTTCACTGGAAAACGTGTGGGTGATGATTTTTAACAGTGTGGCAGGCGATAACGGAAGCAAGGCATTAATCAGTCAATGCACGCAGTTTCTGCCTGCATTCTGCGGAATCTCGCTGCTGTTTGCTGCGGTAGAACTGCCGTTTTTTATCACGCTGGGCGTGAAAAAGGGGACAGTGGTTAAGACGGCAATTTTAGAGTGCGCAGCGTTTCTGGTGATCGCTTACCTGTTTTTCGGGAACCTTGCGTTTGTGGAGCATTTGGATCTCGAGGCTTTTTTGAACTGGTGTGAGGCGCATATCGTGCCGGTCACGCTGTTTTCCGTGCTGTCACCGGTGCTGGATATCGCTGTTTTCTGGCTGTCTTACCGGATAACCTGCAAAATCAGCGAAAACAGGGAGGTGGAAATCAATGGATAAAAAATTAGAGACAAAGCGGCTTTTGATTTATCTTGCCTTTGCCTTTGGCATTACATGGATTGTCTTTTTTGCCTATATCCTGTCCGGCAATAAATGGGCGGCGGACGGTGAAATTACCGGCATGGATCAGTTTATCAGCTTAGGCATGCTCTGTCCGGCTCTGGCGATGCTTTTGACAAGATATGTGACGAAGGAAGGTTTTGCGGTTACGGGTGAGGATTCCATGATGCTTGGCATCCGCTTTCGGGACGGGAAATGGATATATTTTGTAATGGCGCTGCTCTTACCCTGGATTTACTTGGAGCTTGGCAATGGATTGATGATTCTTTTTTCACCCGGCGCTTTTGATGTGGATTATCCGGCGCTTGCGGGATTCACCGAACAGGAACAGGTTCTTATTTATATGCAGCCGTTTGTACAGATGGTTTCGGCGGCATTGGTATCCTTTGGCGCTTTTGGTGAGGAGGCTGGCTGGCGGGGATACATGATGCCGAAAATGATTAAGCTTTTGGGTTACAAAAAAGCGGTTGTAATCGGCGGAATCCTGTGGGGAATGTGGCACTGGCCACTCACTTATGTCGGGCATAATTTTGGCACCGGGTATTTTGGCTATCCATTTACCGGTTTTGCGGCAATGTGCCTGATGTGTATGTTTAATGGGATCATTCTTACCTATGTGACATGTAAGTCCGGCTCCCTTTGGACAGCAGTCATTCTCCATGCCGTCAATAATGCATCACCGTCCATTGTACAGTATTTTATCAACAGCGATAAATTATCTGGCTGGCAGGCGGACAGTGTGGTGTCGTCGTTGATATCCATTGTGCCGATGATGGTGATTGGGGGGATTTTGTTTATCAAAGAGAGTCACCGGTATTCAAAAAGTGCTTGACTTTTCACCGGAAAAGGCATATCCTTTTTTCAGGGAATGAGGTTCTCCCCTGGATAGTGATTGATCCTAAACTGCTTATTAAGCTGATGACTTCTGCAATAAAAACGCAGGAGTTATCAGCTTTTGTTGCGTATGAAGGAGGAATTTGTATGTTAATTAGTATTTCGGTTATTCTGCTTTCCGGTTTGTCGCTTGGGTGGATTTGCAAAAAAATCCGTTTCCCGTCTCTTTTTGGCATGATTATAGCGGGAATCATAGTCGGTCCCGGCATGCTCAATCTGTTAGACGGCAGTATGTTAAACATTTCTTCGGAATTACGCCGGATTGCTTTAATCATTATTCTCATAAGGGCAGGGCTGAAGCTTGATGTCAGCGATCTAAAAAAGGTCGGCAGGCCTGCTGTTTGCATGTGTTTTCTCCCAGCCTGTTTTGAGATTGCCGGAATGATTTTCCTTGCGCCGCAGCTGCTTGGGCTTTCACTTCTGGATTCCGCAATTCTTGGAGCCGTAATCAGCGCTGTTTCCCCGGCGGTAGTGGTGCCGCGCATGATTCGGTTAATAGATGAAGGATACGGCGTGGAGAAAGGGATTCCGCAGATGATTCTTGCCGGTGCATCCGTGGATGATGTTTTTGTCATTGTGATGTTTACTACGTTTACCGGGCTTGCTCAGGGAGAACGCATATCATGGCTGAAATTTGCCGGTATACCGGTTTCCATTGCGCTGGGTATCGGTGCAGGCGTTCTTGTCGGGGCGGGTTTTTATTTCTTTTTCAAAAAATGCCAAATCAGTCTGACGGTCATGGTAATCCTTGTCTTTGCCGCCAGTTTTATCCTGAATTGGCTGGAAGATGCGGCTGCATTTATTCCGTTTGCAGGGCTGATTGCCATTATGGCATTTGGAGCGCAAATAAAGCAAAGGGACAGCGGTATGGCGAAGAAACTTTCGGAAGTCTTTGACAGGCTGTGGGTTCCTGCCGAAATTTTTCTCTTTGTGCTGGTCGGAGCCTCCGTGGCAATTGACCGTATAAAAAATGTCGGAATAACAGCGGTTATTTTGGTTTTGGGTGTCCTGATTTTCCGGATGGCAGGCGTATTTGTCTGCGTTTTGAAAACGGGGCTGTCTGTCCGGGAAAAGTTATTCTGCATGCTGTCCTATACGCCGAAGGCGACTGTGCAGGCGGCAATTGGCGGGCTGCCGCTGGTTATGGGGCTTGCGTGTGGGGACATTGTCCTGACGGTTTCGGTGATTGCAATACTGGTTACAGCGCCTCTTGGGGCATTTGCGATGGATATGACGTATCGGAAATTTTTGGAGAGAGGGTGATAAAACAACTTGAAACTGCCACAAAATTTGATATAATGGAAATGCACAAAGGAGTGAATCAGGATGAATAAAAAGATATACAATAATGTTATAAGCGGGAAGGCTGATAATAGTATAAATTTCAATGACTTTAGAAATTTGATTATTGATCTTGGTTTTAACTTCATTCGTCAAAGTGGCTCACATGTTCAGTACTATAATAGTACAATAAATGAACGTATGACAATACAAAATGATAAAGGGAAAGCAAAGGGATATCAAGTCAGGCAATTAAGGAATATTATTATAAAACATGGTTTATAGGAGGCGGTAAAATGTCGAGATATTCTGTTTATATGTATTATGATGAAGCAGATCAAATTTATGTCGCAAGTATTCCTGAGTTACAAGGGTGTATGGCACATGGGGAAACAAGGGAAAAAGCGTTAAAGGAAATTGAAATTGCTGAAAATTTATGGCTGGAATCTGCAAAAGATATGAATATAGAAATTCCGGAACCATCCATTTCTATGTCTGTTTAGATAGGGCAGTGAAGATATGGCACAACAAAAATGGATATGGTTTGGGAGCATGAGCTGGTTATGCATGGGATGCTTTTTGGTAATCATTTACTGAAAAGCATCCTTTTTCCCGTCTAAAAAAATTTTATTGTAGCCAGCCAGAATGCTTTCGCCGGTATCAACGATTCTTTCCAGTATGGCAAGCAGCTGTTCCTGAGCGATTCCACGGGGGAGAATGGTATCATCCACTTCTTTCCCCCACCTGTATTTGTAAAGGTCACATAGGCTGTCAAGTTGTTCCAAGGTGTCGGGATTTAACATCAGCATTCTCCTTTCTGGCAGGCAGGGCAGTACACGCTGCTTCTGCCGCCGATCACGGTATGGCAAAGCGTTGCCCCGCATTTTGGACACGGTTTTCCCGCCTTTCCATAAACCTGTAAAAACGGTGTGTTGCGGTAATCTTTCCCTCTGGTTTCCAGATATTCCTCCGGTGGTATTTTGTTTGTTTCAATAAAATAGGAAAGCCGTTCCGGGATAACGGCAGCCAGCCGCCCCCATTCGGTATGCCGTAAACAGTTTGCAGGGTGCGCCGGGTAAATCCCCGCTGTAAATAAAATCTCGTCTGAATAAATGTTGCCAATGCCGGCAATGCAGGTTTGCTCAAGCAGGCATTCTTTAATCGCTTTTTTGCGTTTGCCAAAATGGGCTTCCAGATATTGGGTGGTAAGTTCTTTGTCAAATGGTTCGATGCCTAATTTTTCCACTCCGCTGTATGTATCGGTTTCGTTCTCCCTGAGCAGCCAGAAACGTCCAAAACGGCGTGTGTCGGAAAAACGTAACTCCATGCCGTTATTTAGCTGGAACAGGATATGCGTATGCTTTTCTTCAGGGAAGTCCGCCGGAGCAAGCAGCAAACAGCCGGTCATCCGCAGATGTAAAAGGATATGGTCGCCGTTGTTTAGCCAAATCATCAGGAATTTTCCCCTGCGTGACATATGGGAAATCGTCTGTCCGGTGAGCCGCCTGCAAAACTCGTCTGCCGCAGGATGCGCTGTAACCTCCGGGCGCCTTACCGTCGCTTTTTCTATGATAAGCCCCTGTATCTGGGGCTCAATGACATTTTTTATCGTTTCAACTTCCGGCAGTTCCGGCATGGCTTTCATCTCCTTGTAAATGGCTTCTTTTTCTCATAGAGAGAAATGAACGGATGAATCATCCTTCAGCAACAATCGGAATGCCTTTTTTCTGATACCATTTTTTCGTTTCCACAATGCAATCCTCTTCCTCACCGTCCACATCCAATGTCCAATGGTCAAAATAAGATATATACTTAAAATTAGAACGTGTAATTCCTGTAACAAACATGCCGATGGCACACAAAGCATATTCGCCGTCTTTAGAAAATACTCCATTTTTAACTTCTGAAATGCCATACTTATGCGCATGTTCTCTCATGGGCTGCAATAATTCATCCTCCGTATAACCAGCTTTTGCGATCTTGTCCTTATTAAATTCAAATGTTAATGTAACCATGTTCTATCGCTCCTTTCCGATGCTGATTATAACATTTTTCACAAGGCGTTTCAATGTCGGCTTTTCGGGAAAATTTCAGGAAAGCCATGTTGTAACTATTGACATTACAACAAATGTGTGATAATATCTGGTTGTAAACAAAATGATTACAACCAATGAAGTGAGAATGCGGTTTCCGGGAGGAATAAGAATGACACAGCAAGACAGAAGGAATTATTTAATAAAAGAATTGTTAAAGGAGCAGTCGGAATACCGTAATATGGAAATTCCGGCGGAGGAGGCCGGACAAAAGAGGCTGCTGCGTTCCCTGTTCAATATCCGTATGCCGCAGCCGGCAGGACGGGAGTTTTTGGAGATACAGGATGCGTATTTACAGGAAGAGACCGCAGACAAAGGAATTACGGATATCGCAGAGCTTAAACCGGTGCAGGAGGGAATTTACCTCTGGCAGGGCGATATTACAACGCTGAAATGTGATGCCATTGTCAATGCCGCCAACAGTCAGATGCTTGGCTGTTTCTGTCCGTGCCACGGCTGCATTGACAATGCGATTCATACTTTTGCCGGGGTACAGCTTCGGGCGGCATGTGCGAAATTGATGGAGGAGCAGCAAAGAGAAGAAGAGACCGGCAGGGCAAAGCTTACACCTGCTTATAACCTTCCCTGCAATTATGTCCTGCACACGGTTGGCCCGATTGTGCAGGGGCAGCTTACAAACCGGGATAAAGAACTGCTTGCCTCCTGTTACCGGTCGTGTCTGGAATTGGCAGAGCAGAATGGGATAAAGAGTATTGCCTTCTGTTGTATTTCTACGGGGGAATTTCATTTTCCGAATGATAAGGCGGCTGAAATTGCGGTCAGGACAGTGCAGGAATATAAACAGCAGGCAGACAGTGGAATCGAGGTGATCTTTAATGTTTTCAAACAGACAGATGCGGAAATCTACCGGAAATTACTTGGATAATATAAAGAGCCTGAAAGAGGAACTTAAGACCGCTGATGCAATTGTCATCGGTGCGGGAGCAGGGCTTTCCACTTCGGCAGGACTGGCCTACAGTGGGGAACGCTTTTATCAGTATTTTGCGGATTTTCATGAGAAATATGGAATTACGGATATCTATTCCGGTGGTTTTTATCCCTATGATTCCCTTGAGGAATACTGGGCATGGTGGTCAAGGCATATTTATATCAACCGTTATGGTGTTTTAGCAGGAAAGCCTTATACGGAGCTGTTGGAGCTGGTAAAGGACAAGGATTATTTTGTCCTTACAACCAATGTGGATCATCAGTTTCAGCTTGCCGGTTTTGATAAAAAGCGTTTGTTTTACACGCAGGGGGATTACGGTTTATGGCAGTGCAGCAAAGCCTGTCACGATAAAACCTATGATAATGAGGAAACGGTGCGGACAATGCTTCAGGCGCAGGGATATACCATTGCGGAGGATGGTAAGCTGCAGCCGCCGGAAGATGGTCGTCTGCTTATGTACATTCCAACGGAAATGATTCCCAAATGTCCGGTATGTGGAGCGCCGATGACCATGAACTTACGTTGTGATGCTACATTTGTACAAGATGAGGGCTGGTATCAGGCGGCAGGGCGGTATGATGATTTTATCCGCCGTCATCAAGATTTGCATATTTTATTTTTGGAATTGGGAGTTGGAGCCAACACGCCGGGCATTATCAAATATCCGTTCTGGAAAATGACCGCAGAAAATCCTAAGGCGGTTTATGCCTGCATTAATTATGGGGAAGCGGTCTGTCCAGAACAGATTGAAAAGCAGTCCATTTGTATCGATGCCGATATCGGAAAGGTGCTGTCGGAATGCTAGTACAGCGAATATTAAGTAATTGGCAGTTTGACTTGCCTGATTTTTCATCTGCTGCGTTGTCGTCAATCGACGTAGCCACCGCTACGCCTCATTCCTCCGCCTTGCATATGAAACAATCATGCTACGTCAAACTATCCAAAACTTAATTTTCGCTGTACTAGGTAAGCGTGTGGAGAGTGCCCGAAAGGATAAAATATCTTACTCCATATCCGATATCTCTTTCAGTTTCATTATAAATTTCTCGCTTGCCTTTGAAAATACCTGATACTTTTTCCAAATGATGCGCATGCCCGCTTCCCATTTGGGTGATAAAGGACGAAAACAGAGTTGGCTGCTGCCGGAGGTATTGATGATTTTGTCAAAACCGATGGCATAGCCTAAGCCTTCCTCCACCATCAGGGAGGCGTTGAAAAGAAGGTTATAGGTTGCAACAATTTCGAGTTCCGCCAGGTCACGCTGCATCCATTCTGTCAATTCTTTATTGCCGTTTTCCTGTTGTGACAGAATCAGCGGCTTATCCCACAAATCTTCCGGTGCAATGGAGCTTTTCTCTGCAAGCGGCGAGTCCTGCCTCATCAGGACACCCCAAATGTCTTTATGGGGGATTTCGATGGAATGATACTTTGTCTGGTCTACCGTACCAAATATAATTCCAAAATCAATCAGCCCTTTTTCCAGCTGTTCTAACACGAATCCTGCATTTCCACTTGCGATATGGTAATGAATCCCCGGATAGGTTTCATATACACTCCGGGCGGTTTTGGCAATCAGGCGGATAGCTTCGGTTTCACCGGTTCCAATATAAACATCTCCCATGATAACCTGGTCCGAGAGGGTGATTTCCCGCTCTGTTTTTTGTACCAGATTTAAGATTTCTTCCGCACGTTTTCTGAGAATCATGCCCTCTTCCGTGAGGGTGATTTTTCTTGAGCCTTTTGTTCCACGGATTAAAAGCTGCTTTCCTAACTCTTCTTCCATTCCTTTGATCTGCGTGGAAAGGGTAGGCTGTGAGAGGTGCAGGGATTCGGCTGCCCGGACAATGCTCTGCTCTCTTGCGATGGCAAGGAAATATTGAAGTACACGCAATTCCATGTGATATGTTTCCTCCATTCATATGTTTTGTTGTATCAGTATAGCACGATGATATATAGGTTTCAACTATGCAATTGTATAATATATAAGTATTTGCTATTATAATGATTGGGTGTTATATTGGGATTGTCAGAAAAGGAACCGGAAAGGATGGCGGGTAAATGATGTTGGCACAAGCGATAGGTTATAACACAGAGGAAGATATTATCCAGAATTTGAAGGATGCCGGGTGCAGTGAAGATACGATTTCGGAATTTGTCGAGGATATGCGGCAGGGCAGGCTGGAAGCCGGAAGGCACCTGCTTGATGTGTACCGCAACACATTGCTTGACGAGCTGCATAAGGCACAGAAACATATTGACTGTCTTGACTATTTAGTCTGGCAGATGAGTACAGGTATAGATATGTTGTTGAAACGTTAAGCAAGGAAACACTATGTCCACTAAGCTCGAAAATACCTCGCTAAGTGGCCAAGTGTATTTTCGCACTAAATTCGCAGCGGGCTGCTCATTAAGTGCTCAATATAGGAGGAAAAGAATATTATGAAAGAAATAAGACAGGAATTTTTAACCGGAGAGCGTGCTCTCTTTCAGGGTGAATCTCTCAAAATTTACGACACAATTTTTGCAGACGGTGAATCGCCGTTAAAAGAAAGCCATGATATTGATCTTGTTGGCAGTATGTTCAAATGGAAATACCCTCTTTGGTACGCAAAGAATATTACGGTAAAAAATTGCACATGGTTTGAAATGGCGAGAGCAGGCGTGTGGTATACGGACAATATTACTATAGAAGATTCCGCTATTGAGGCACCAAAGAATTTTCGCCGGTGTCATGGGGTGGAACTCAAAAATGTGTCAATGCCCAATGCGGCTGAAACGCTATGGCAATGTGATGATGTAAGCATTGAGAACATGACTGCAAAGGGTGATTACTTTGCCATGAACAGCCGGAATATGGTAATCGATCATCTCACGCTTTACGGAAATTATTCATTTGACGGCGTAAAAAACATGACAATCCGTAATTCAAAGTTGATCTCCAAGGATGCATTTTGGAACAGTGAGAACGTGACGGTATACGATTCCTTTATTTCCGGTGAATACCTTGGCTGGAATGCAAAGAATCTGACACTCATTAACTGTACGGTAGAAAGCCTTCAGGGAATGTGTTATATCGAGAATTTGATAATGAAGAACTGTAAATTACTCAACACGACACTTGCTTTTGAGTATTCTACCGTAGATGCGGAGATTGATGGAAAAATTGACAGTGTATTAAATCCGTCCGGTGGAATTATCCGGGCAGATGAAATCGGTGAACTGATGATTGAGCAGGACAAAGTTGATCCGGGTAAAACGAAAATTATCTGCAGGAGGGACAAAAAGAATTCTATCTGCGTATGTGCATGAACTTAGAAGGTAAGAGAGGTGTTAAAATGGCATATGATTTTGATACGTTGACAGACAGAAGAGGCACAAATGCTTTGAAATGGGATGTGGCAGAAAATGAACTCCCCTTGTGGGTTGCTGATATGGATTTTAAAACGGCACCGGAAATTGCAGAAGCACTTCAAAAAAGAGTGGAGCATGGTATCTTTGGCTACACTGTGGTTCCCGATGAATGGTATCAGGCTTATATTAGCTGGTGGAGGGAGCAGCATGGATTTACCATGAAGCAGGACTGGCTGATGTTTTGTACAGGGGTTGTTCCTGCAATTTCCAGCGTTGTCCGCAAGCTGACCACTCCGGCGGAGAATGTGCTGATACAGACACCTGTATATAATATTTTTTTCAATTCCATTCTCAACAATGGAAGGCGGGTGTTGGAAAGTCCGCTAAGCTATGACGGTGAAAACTATCATATAGACTTTGCCGATTTGGAACAAAAGCTGTCAGAACCACAGACAACACTGATGATTCTCTGCAATCCCCATAATCCGGTAGGAAAAATCTGGGATGGGGATACACTTGCTAAAATAGGTGAATTATGTGCAAAGCATCATGTGGCTGTTCTTTCCGATGAAATACACTGCGATATCACGGACCCGGGGTATGAATATACGCCATTTGCTGCAGTATCGGAGACTTGCCGCAATATTAGCATTACCTGTATTGCGCCAACAAAATCCTTTAATCTGGCAGGGCTTCAGACGGCAGCGATCTGTGTGCCGAATGAGGCAATCCGAAGCCGTGTAAACCGCGCGATTAACACAGATGAGGTAGCGGAACCGAATGCTTTTGCAGTAGAAGGAGCGGTTGCCGCTTTCACAAAAGGAAAGCCTTGGCTGAATGAATTACGGATTTATCTTTTTGAAAATAAGCAATTTGTTAAGAAATATATTGAAAAAGAGATTCCCAAAGTAAAGGTTGTTCCGTCAAAAGCAACGTATCTTTTGTGGATTGACTGCAGCAGGCTGCCTGGAAGCAGTGTCACGCTCGCACGCTATATTCGGGAAAATACAGGACTTTATCTGACGGCAGGAGCGGAATTTGGCAAAAATGGCGACAGCTTTATGCGGATGAACATTGCCTGTCCCCGTGAAACGCTTAGAGAGGGGTTGGAACGCCTGAAACAGGGGATTATACAGTATGGGGAATGTTCATTGCCTTAAATTGAGGAGATGGAAGAACAAAATGGAGGCGGAGAAGATGAAAAGATACATAGCAGTTGTATTAACCTTGCTCTTACCACTGGCTTTTTCAGCGTGTGGGAAGGATACAGCGGACTGGGAGAATACCGGCACAGTCCGGAACATGGAAACACAGCATGCAGAGGACGGTACAGAAACGGAATCTGAACCAGAGGCCGGTAATACGGAGAAAACGGAGGAAAATATAGTGGAAACAAACCAGATTACTATAAAAGTGGGAGAGAATACGCTGACGGCAGTTTTGGAGGACAATGAATCGGCGAAAGCCCTCAAAGAACTTTTGGCAGATGGACCATTGACGATAGCAGCCTCCAACTATGGCGGCTTTGAAAAGGTATGCTCCCTTGGCAGGGAACTTCCGAGCAATGACAGCCGGACAACGACTCATGCAGGAGATATTTGTCTGTATAACAGTAACCAGATTGTGATTTTTTATGGTTCCAATTCATGGGCATATACAAAACTGGGGAAAATAGCAGATGTAGACGAAGCGGAACTGGAAAAGATTTTGAGTGGCGAGGAAACAGAGATAACATTGTCGCTGGAATAGAAGTTAAGAGCAAGGCTCTGTTTTCGCAACTGTCCGTTGTATAATATAGACAAATTGCAGCTGGGTACGCTTTCGCTATGTGTCGCTCGTAACGGTACATATGGTGCCAAAGCACGGCACCTAAGTACCGACGGCTCCCCAATACCCTGCTTGCAATATTGTCTATATTATACAACTAGATTTTGGAAATAGTGAGCTTTGCTCATGGCTGGGATAAAAAGGATTGGGGTGATTGAAATGAAGAAAGGGTATCGGAAAACGGGAGTGTCTGTACTGTTCATTTTCAGCTTGCTTGTCAGTCTGACAGGCAATGCAGGCATGGTGGCGCAGGCGAAGGCGGAAACTTCAGTGCCAACCGTTACCGTTAAAATTGGCACGAAGAAAGTAAATAAGAAAACATACACCATGAAACAGGGCAGCAGTAAGAAAGTCCGTCTTGCCGTCACACCAAAAAACACGAAGGTGAAGGCAAAATACAGTTCCAGTAAAACGGATGTTGTGTCAGTAAGTAAAACGGGCGTGTTGAAAGCAAAGAAAGCGGGAACGGCAAAGATAACCGTTAAAGTAAGCGGAAAAATTCAGAAGAAACTTTGGTTTAAGGTTAAGGTGGTAAATCAGAAGAATACGGATAAAACAACGGAAATTCCGGTTACGCTAACGGTTGGTGGGAAAACGTTTTACGCTAAATTTTATGACAATCAGACGACAAGGGCATTGGTGAAGAAAATGCCGATGACACTTCCCATGAAAGAATTAAATGGCAATGAAAAGTATTATTATTTTTCCGAAAGTTTTCCCACAGATGCTCAAAAAGTTTCCCAGATTCATGCCGGGGATTTGAAATTGTACGGTTCTTCCTGTCTGGTACTTTTTTATGAATCTTTTTCTACTTCGTACAGCTATACTGATTTAGGATATGTGGAAAATCCGGAAGGATTGGCTGAGGCATTGGGAACGGGCAATGTCAGTGTGGAGATTGCTGGTGTAGATAAATGATTATAATATCATAAGTCGGAGCAGAAGTAACAGCGTAAAGGCGCATGGAACAGTAAATGTAAACCATGCGCTTTTTTGCACCCCAAAAATCAAAAAAATTTATTTTGGGCTATCCTTTTGGCTTTGCCAGTTGTTATTATTTATAGGCAATAAAATAAATGAAAAAGGCAGCATGAAAAAAGGGGATATAAGTGAATTTGGACTTTTTACTGGTAGACAAAATTAAAAACGGGGATAATAAGGCGGCAGAGGGATTTGTAAAAAAATATTATTCGTCCATATATCAGTATTGTTTTTTGCATATTCATGACCGGTATATTGCAGAGGATATGACACAGGAAACATTTCTGCGGTTTTTTGAGACGATAAATACATATACAGAACAGGGCAAAGTGAGGAACTATTTATACTGTATTGCTGGAAACTGTATTAAGAATTATTGCAAAAAGAAAAAGGAAATCCTTCTGGATGATACGTCGGAGATGTTGGAAGAAAGCATCAGCGATATCGAATGCAGACTGGATATCGAGCAGGCTGTAGATGGTCTGCCGGAAGTTTTGAGGGAAACAGCTATCTTGTTTTTCTTTCAGAATCTGAAGCAGAGGGAGATCGCGGATTTATTGCAAGTCAGCCTGCCACTTGTAAAATACCGTATAAGGGAAATAAGAAAAATCTTATCTAAAAAATTACATTTTTGACTATCCTTTTGGATATGTCAGTTGTTATTATAAATAGCTGGGTAAAAATCATAATATTTGGTGGTGAAAGAAGATGGCACAGTATCAAAAAAAAATTAAAAAGTATAAAAAACGGATACAGAATCATTATGTCCGGGAAACTTCTATTCAAAAAGTGGTTGACCAGTGTGAAGCTGTAATGACAGAGCGGAAAGACAGCCGGATATCCTATTTTGAATTTATATATGAACAGTCCCGGTATATTGATAAAAAATGGTGGGTGCTGCAGGGTGTTACGCTGCTGGTTCTCTGGTATTTGTTATGGGATAATGCAATGGAAGGGAATACGGAACGGATAATCGGTGAGCTTGTCGCAATATTTGCAATTCTGATTATTCCGGAGGTATGGAAGAATCGCAGATATTCTTCTATTGCGATTGAAAAGGCAGCTTATTATTCTCTGCGGGATATTTGTGCTGCAAGAATCCTGCTATTTGCGGCTGTGGACATAGTTATGGTTAGTGTTTTTTTTGTGATTACAGTGTATACCGTTCAAATTACGGCATGCAGGCTGGTAGTTGATTTTCTGATTCCGTTTTTTGTATCCTGCTGTATCTGTTTTCGGTTGCTATGCAATCGGTCAAAGGAGCTGGAATATGTAGCAACAGTTTTATGCGTGGTTTGGAACGTAGTTTGGCTGACAGTGGTGGCAAATGATGCGGTTTATGGCAGGGTTTCTGGACCGGTTTGGATAGGGATAATCCTGTTATCCTTTGGATATTTGATTTTATGTATTAGAAAATCACTATTGGATTGTGAAATGGTTTGGGAGTGTTAGGAAGATGTTGCAATATGAATTAAAAAAGTTTTTCTCAAAAAAAATGAATAAGGCGATACTAACTGCATTGTTCTTAATAGCATTGCTAGTAAGTTTTCTGGCGGCTGGCAGTATGGGTTATACGGATACGGGTGAGGAAATAGCTGCCGGGATTGGCAAGATTGCTGTTGGGCGTAGGCTTGCGGCAGACAAGAATAAGTGGAAAGGGGAACTGACACCAGAAAAGATTGCAGATGCGGCAAAGAGCTATTATGAGATGAAGCAGGCATATCAGGAAGAGATTCCAAATTTGGAATCTGAAAGAGCCGAACCTCCTTTGGATATTTTGCATTTTGCGAATGGGATATATCAAACGAAAGATGACGTAGTGCTTGCAGGTTTGGAACATTTGGTGGAGGAAGACTTTGGGCATATATATGACACTTATGTTGATAACTTGCAGAATATGGCGAAGGAATATGGCGAAACTCCGGAACAGGAGAAACTTCTGAAAGAGCAGTTTAAGAAGACTGAAACACCGATTGCTTATGAAGCTTATGATTCATGGAAAACTATGGCAGAGGATGCAGAATTATACATCCTTGTCTTGGTGGTTGTTATTGGATTTCTGGCGGCAGGAATCATTGATGAAGAATTCCAGAATCATGCGGAGCGGGTATTTTTTACAACAAAATACGGACG
>JAMPAW010000081.1 GCA_023666975.1 Clostridium sp. | reverse complement strand
TGATAGTTTTTTCCATAGTGTTCATTCAAATGCATTGCTAATAATTCAATCGGTGTATTACCAGCACTCTTGCCCATACCGTATATCGTTGCATCTACCAACACATCTCTTTCTACAGGATGAGACAACATCTCAATGCAGTTTGCATATCCCAACTGAAAATTATTGTGGGAATGATATCCCAAACTTATTTCCAAGTCCAAATTATCATTTAATATTTTAAAATAGTGCATTAACGCATCCTGATGTAATAATCCATATGTGTCTACCATCGAGACTGCATAAGGCTTTACATCATTTGCAAGGCGCACCAAATCCAAAAGTTCATCCTCTTCATAACTTGTAATTGACACAAGCTGAGAAAACACTTTATACCCCAAAGCCTTTAACTGGGCACAAAACTCCATGGCCGGCTCACGCAAGTGCTTTTTAAAAATAACGCGAATCCCATCTAAATAGCTCTCCTCACAAGGCTGGATATTTTTAATTGAACAGGTTCCATAGTCAATCATCCCAACCACCATAGTCTGCTTTCGGTCTACTTTACCAAAAATCTTTTCAACCGATGCCGAGTCCGGCATAATACTACGATTAACATCAAACGGTCTTCTTTCATCCAAAAAACCAACCTCTATAATATCAACACCTGCACCAACAACCCGTTCAAAAATACTTAACAAATTATCATGTCCAAATTCCCAATCATTAACATATCCACCATCTCGTAGAGTACAATCTAATAATCTGATTTTGCCCATCCTGTTTACACCCTCCTTTTAATTGGCATACAAGAATTACACTATTGTTAAAACAATAGTGTAATTCTCCGCTCACTTTATTATCCTTACTGTTCCACTGCTTCCTTAATCACTTTTGCCATGTAATCAATCATTTCATCGGTCATGCCCGGATACACACCTACCCAAAAAGTATCTTTCATTATACGGTCTGTATTTTTTAAATCGCCAACAATACGATAACCTTCACCAGAAGCCCGCATTTGATCAAAACATGGATGTTTAGTCAGGTTACCGGCAAATAACATTCTAGTCTGTATACCATGGTTTTCAATATATGGCACAACTTTATTGCGCTCCACTCCCTCCTTACAGGTAATCAGAAAACCAAACCAGCTAGGTCTTGAATTCTCACATGATTCCGGAAGAATCAATTTATTCTCACAGCCCGATAACCCGGCTTTCAAGCGGTCAAAATTATGTCTCCGCTTTTCAACAAAAGTTGGAAATTTTTTAATCTGTGCACAACCAACAGCAGCCTGCATATCCGTAGCCTTTAAATTGTATCCAAAATGAGAATATACATACTTATGGTCATATCCTAATGGTAATTCACCATACTGCTTGTCAAAACGATGTCCACAAAGGTTATCCTGTCCTGAAGCACAGACACAATCTCTTCCCCAATCGCGAAAAGAACGAATACACTTATTTAATAATGGGTTATTGGTATAAACAGCTCCGCCCTCACCCATTGTCATATGGTGTGGCGGATAGAAAGAAGAGGTTCCGATATCACCAATCGTACCTGAAAATTTTTCTTCACCGTCTATAACATATTTTGTTCCCAGTGCATCGCAGTTATCTTCAATCAGCCACAGATTATGCTTGTCACAAAATTCTTTTACCGATTTCAAATCAAAAGGATTCCCTAACGTATGCGCTGCCATAACTACTTTTGTCCTTGATGACAATGCTGCTTCCAACTGGGTTACATCCATGTTGTACTGTGGAATCGTAACATCAACGAATACTGGAACCACACCATACTGAATAGCCGGCGTAACCGTAGTTGGAAACCCTGCGGCAACCGTAATCATCTCATCCCCCGGCTTCACCTGTCTGTCACCTAATAAGGGAGATGTCAATGCCATAAAGGCATTCAGGTTTGCTGACGAACCCGAATTCACTAATGAACAATATTTCACACCAAGATACTCTGCAAACGCTTTTTCAAACTCTGCCGTATATCTACCGGATGTCAACCAGAATTCCAAAGCTGAATCGACCAAGTTGCACATTTCCTCATGATCATATACACGCGAGGCATATGTAATTCGGTCTCCCGGTTCAAATGCCTTCTTCTGATTATGATAGGTATCACAATACGCTGCTACCATATCTAAAATCTCTTGTTTTGCCTGTTGTTCACTTTTGTTTTCAAACATTATGTTTTCTCCTTCCATTTTATTCCGCTATTTTTTCACATGCTTCTTCATAATAATCATTACGAACATATACACATGTATCTGGAATCAATGTATAATTCTTTTTAATATATTTTACAACTTTGGGAGCATAATCTGCTATCTTATGTCCCCAGCATTCATGCCCCTCAGAAAAAATCGCCACTCTTGGGGCATTTTCCTTAAATTTTTTCCATCGTTTTTTTCCAATACCTTCCCATGTCCAAGGTGTTGTCACCTCAGCTCCTGTCACTACCCGATCTGCAAGCATTGCATCTGCATTATCAAATGTTGCCATCCATATAGTTTCTTCACTATCCGTAATTTTCTCTATAACAGTACTAGAATAACTTTTTTCTTCCTCAAACTTAAGTGTTGTAATCTTTGATATATTCTGACAATACCCACTTAAGATTAAAAGGAATATCATAATCCAACATGCCTGTTTATAAAACTTAAGAGACTTGAAATTCTCCTTACTTTTGTACGCATAATGCACAAATACATATGTAACAAAAAAAGATAACACTTCCACACAAGCGGTTCCATGAAAATTAAATATTCCTCTTGATCCTAATGAAAAGACAAACATTAACAATACAATTCCCAAAACACTACCATTTTCCATGAAAAATTTCCACAAAAATATTATGGCACAAATAATAAATATCCACTGCAAAATTACCATATAATTCCATTCAGACAAATTAAATCCATTAATAAAATGACCGCTTAAAATGTCTATTGGAGCCAAAAAAAGTGTGAAAATATTACTCCCAAGTCCGCCATTATATTTAGGATAAACGTCCCGATTAATTTTATACGCACACAGAATAAAATTATCAAATGTATGAGTATATAAATAATATCCACACAATAGAACCCACGGGAACATAACAATAAGTATTAGCTTTGTATATCGCTTTAATAAAACCTTTAGCCACTCAACAAATGTGTACTTATGTTCTTTTTTCCATTTGAATTCTAACATTACTACTCCAATAGCAATAAAAAAAACAGGATAAATTGCGACAAAAATGGTCCCAAAAGTCATTATTATAGAAACGGATATCATAATACAGTTAGTTATATTCAAATTTCTTTGCTTCATAAAGCGAAGAAATTCTAATAATAGTATTATTGCCCCACAGCCTGCCAAATGCTCCGATAATATTGCTGTTCCTAAATTATAATTTTGTATCATACAGCAATGAACCACAGGATACAGAAAAAGCACCCGCTTATCCACAATATTTGAGTAGAGAAACACAATCAAAGTCCAAAAAAGGGCTATAAAGACATAAAAAGCTATCCTCTGCTCTGTTACAGATATTGCTCCCAGCTTATAAAATAACGCACTGATATAATAAGAAAACGGCATATGCTGAGAGGCCGCTTCATCATACAATAATTGCCCGTGGGCAATCCCCTTACCCAGCACCATGATATCCAACTCATCTGTTCCAAACCACTCAGCATTAATATTTTTTATTTGCAAAAGCACATATAGACAGATCATTCCCAAAAAAATAGTAACTGTTCTTATCTCCTTTTCTTTTTTTTTCACCTTGCCACCAAACCTCTCTATATTACTTTCTCTTACCATGTAATCCACGGTGCGCTTCCATTTACAATCATTTCCTCTAATTGCTGCTTATCTCTCTGTGTGTCCATACACTTCCAAAACCCATCATGCATATATGCCATAAGTTGTCCAGATTTTGCCATACTTTCAATTGGTTTCTTCTCAAATACAGTTGAATCTCCTTCAATATACTCAAAAATTTCCGGATTCAAAACCATATATCCCGCATTGATTACTCCACCATCCGAATTACTTTTTTCTCTAAACTTGCTGATTGTTCCATCCTCTTCAATCTCTAATACACCAAACTGTTGTCCTACATTGACTGCTGTCATTGTTGCAATTTTACCATGTGCCTGATGAAATTTCAACAATTTGTCAAGATTAACGTCTGCCACGCCATCCCCATACGTTAGCATAAATGTTTCATTACCCACATATGACTGAATACGCTTGATACGTCCCCCAGTCATTGTATTGAGTCCCGTATCCACAATAGTCACCTTCCACGGCTCAGCCACATTATTATGAATAGTCATTTTATTCTCTGATGTAAAGTCAAAAGTTATATCACTATTATGCAGATAATAATTAGCAAAATATTCTTTTATCACATGCTGCTTATAACCCGCACAAATAATAAAATCATTAAAGCCATAATGCGAATATTCTTTCATAATATGCCATAAAATTGGTTTACCAGCAATCTCTACCATAGGTTTAGGTTTCAGATGACTTTCCTCACTAATTCTTGTTCCAAATCCACCAGCTAACAATACTACTTTCATATATACCCCTCCATTTTTTATTTATTCTTTTTCATACTCAAATTAGTCATTATAGTTACATTAGCCAAACCATTTACATAAATACGTTCCGATGCTTTCTTTAAATATTAGCTAATAAGTTTAAAATCACAATAATAATCCATATATAGCTTAACCTTACTACACATACCTCGGTGCCACCTCATCCTTTCCTTTAATCGAAAAATCACTCCGAACAAGTGTTAAGTTTTTATTATAATAAGGATCTCCATTTTTTAAAACATCCGTCCAGTGCTCTGCCATATATTTTACCTCAGAAGCAAATCGCTCCTGTTTCTCCAATGTATCTTCTACTCCTCTCGATTTAGATTCATAATGATATAGAAGAACATTGGGATCCATAACCACCAAGTATCCTGCTTTTCTTACTTTCAAACAAAAATCCACATCATTAAATGCAACTTGTAGCCGTTCTTCTAAACCTCCCACTTCATTAAACACAGACTTTTTCACCATAAAGCATGCTGCAGTCACTGCACTTAAATTTTGCTGTACACATGCACGGCCAAAATATCCCGGATGGTTTCTGTCAATACCAACAAAAGTATGTCCTGCAATTCCTCCAAGTCCTATTATTATACCACAATGCTGCACTGTATTGTTAGGATATAATAATTTCGCTCCTGTTATCCCCACCTCTGCTCTCTGGCAATTTGATAACATTTCTCCAAGCCAATCTTCTGATATAATTTCCACGTCATTGTTTAATAGTACAATATATTCGCCTTTTGCGCAACCCACTCCATAATTATTAATTTTCGAGTAATTAAAAACACCTTTCCAGTGTGTTATCCTAATTTTTTCATTTAAGGATAATTCCTTATAATACTCAAATATCTCTTCTGTCTCACTATTATTTTCAACAACAATAATTTCATAATTATGATAGACCGTTTTCTCCAATATGGAGTTAATACACTTCTGTAATGTATCCTTTTCATCCTTATTCGGAATAATAATAGAAACTAACGGTTTCTCCTTGACCGAATACTTCACGCGATAAAGTCCCCAATGCTCTGTCATTTCGACATCTGCTGAAATTCCCTGTCGCTGCAAATGTGATTCAATTGCATGTTTTCCAGCTTCATAACAATACATTTTGCTCTGTGGATTCCCTGCGGTAGAATTTGCATGGATTCTCCAATGATATAATACCTTTGGTATATGCTCAACTCTTTTAGCCTTCTCCACGCACCGCAAAATTAAATCATAATCCTGCGAGCCATCATACTCGCTTCTAAACCCACCAATCTGATCAATTATTTGTTTGCGGACAACAAAAAAATGACAAATATAATTATTGCTTCTCAACAAATCTAAATTAAAATCCGATTTACAATGCGCTTCAACATATTTCCCGGAATCAGTTGCACTATCATATAAATATTTATCCTCATCCGTATACACAACATCTATCTCTTCGCTTTTATTCAAACATTTTACAACTTCATATAAAGCATCCTGTGTCAGCAAATCATCATGATCAAACAACCCAATATAATCTCCCGTTGCCATTTGAATGCATGCATTTGTATTTTCCGAAATACCCCTGTTTTCATCAAGATGTCTATATACAATTCGGTTGTCCTTCTTTACATACTCCTGGCATCTTTTTTCAACAGCATTATACTCCTCGTCACTCCCGTCAGCCAGACATAATTCCCAGTTTTCATAAGTCTGCCAGATAACAGATTCAATCATTTCGCACAGAAAATTATCCGGTGTATTATATAATGGCACTAATATGCTGAACTTGGGCTGATATTTAAATATCGTATTTCTTTGTTCCTCAATTGTTTCTTCACTAAGCCTAAAATCATCCTCTGACATAACCAAGCGAGGTCTCCCATAAAGCTCCTTTATTCTTCTGTAAGTAGATCGGATACCATTTGACATCAAATACCGCATACCGTCGTACAGTAGAGATGTCATTTTATATTTTCTTACCAGATTATATCCGGCAAGAGCAACAACACGCAGCGGTTTGGTTAATTTCCAGCTATAAGAATGCAAAACCTGATTATAATTATCTGCATAAATGTTTCTTTCTCTTTCAATATTTTGCACATGCTGGTTTAATCTGTTAATCTCGCCATCCCGCCTGCTGACTTCACCCGTTAATTCTATGGCCGCCTGATCCCTTTTGGCAATCTCTCCTTCCACGTCATGCCAACGGTTCAACAAACCATTTATATCATGCACCGGCTGTTCATATCTCCTTGTATATATATTGCGCCGTTCCTTCCCATGCACATATTGTTGAAAGCCCTCATCCATTTCCAGGAAAATATTCTGGCTCACTTTATCAATACCAAAATACTGCAGAAAATCATTCACTTTTATCTTATCTTGAAAAAACGAATGATTCTTAGAATAGAAATAGAACAAACTTCTGAATTTAATATAGTCAACCGGAATCAGAAAATCAAAATACCACTCATAATCTATTACATACAAATCATTATTCTTGCAGATAAAGTTATCAAAAATTGTATCTATATCCGCCCCCTTTATGGCAGCAGTTCCCTCTAATTCATCACACTTTCCAAAAACAGATTCAAACTGCCCAGAGCAGACAAACTCACCAACCTTATCACTTTGGTAAGAAAATATGATTCCCAAATACTTCTCAATTTGCTTTAGCACAGATTCCAGTGTATCCATCTGCTTTTCTATCCGTTCGGCAATTGTCTCTCCTTCCACATACTCAAATTTTGCCACACTGTCAATAATCTCAACCTTACACGGCTTAATATTCTTATATAGTGATTGTAATGCCGTATACTTTTGTGCAAAAGATAAGATATGTTCCACTGCCTCTTCCGTCAAGGCCTCCTTTTCCACATACTTAACCCCATTATCTTCTATCATTTTTGTACAGGTCTGAAATTCGGCAGTACGTGTGCGATTGTACTTTGCATAAAGTGTTCTTTTCATATTTAATCCCAACTTTCTATAAACTACTGATAACTAAAAAAGAGTTTGCAAATTCACGGAATAATCCATCCGTGCACAATGAATCAAACACTTTTTCCTCATTAAATAACTGATAACGTTCCCTATCATAAGCTGCTGATACATTCCGAATAGAACCACTTCTCGGCAAATAATCCTCCGAATAAATCTCGGAGGGCATTTTATAATCAGGAACCGGATAATAGAATTGATTTTCCAAAAAGCCTGCGGATTCCAGCATATTCTCCAACGTCTGCCTCGAAAATGTCCGCACTCTCTCCACACCATCATAATTCTGAATCCCATCAAAGAAGTTACCGGTATGATCCTCCGCAGCTCCTGCCCAGTACTTTAAGCCGTACTTATTCTCAATTGCAATAATTAATTTACCATTTGGTTTTAGATAGGACTTAGCTTTTTCTAACATCTTTTCAAAAGGCTGTTTATCATTAATATAACAGATCGAATATTCAAATACACCAATCAAGGTAACATAATCAAATTTTTCGTCAATTTGAATATCCTCAAAATTGCCCACCATTATTTCAAGATTATCATACTTTCTATTTTTCGTTGCATTAATTAATGAACGCTTCTTCGATAAATCAATGCCAACCACTCTTTTTACCCTGCTGCACAACAGTCCGGTTATCGCTCCACATCCGGAGCCAATCTCTAACACACTTGCTTCCGGTTCAAAATCATACCATTCTAATATATTCTCACGAATCGGCGATAAATGGTATAAGAATGCCCATTCATTATGCTTCATTAATATCTCAGTGATGTCTTTATTCGTCTGCAATTCCTCTAATATCTGATTTTCAATATCCCCGTCACTGTATATATCCTGACCTTTGTAATATTTCAGATTCAATTTATTCTCAACCATTTCTATCCCTCCGGCAATAATTTAACCTTGACTTCCGAATCCATATCAAAATACCCTACCGTATTCTGTTCAGAAACAACTGTAATATTCGTAACATCATACAAACGGTGATGAACAGTAAAATCACCATCTTCAAAACCGGTACACCCAAAGGATAACAAATATTCCCCTCCCTGTAACTGCATTTCCTGTTTAAAAGAAATTTCATAAGTCTGCCCGGCTAATCCCTTTTCAATATTCTTGTTTTCATACATGGTATTTGTTCCTGTTATCTCTGTTCCTTTCGCATCCTTAAAGGTTAATGCAAAAATCGGTTTTTCAACATCCTGTTTGAAGTGCACCTTCATCTTAATCTCAAACAATTCTTTTTTGTCGAGCATATTATTGAGATTACCATCTTTATCAAAAATACCAAAATCGATAATTTCTGCTTTATTATTTCCATACGTCAACTTCTCGGCGTTAATCTGAAGACTCTCCTTCCAACTGCTGCCATCCGACACACTAATTCCTGAACTATGCTGTTGCACATGTTCATTCTTATCCCCTTCTTCCGGCAAATCACTTTGTATAGAAGTATCATATTGATTTACCAGTAATTTCTTATAGATATCCACCATTTCCTTGGCATTACCTTCTTTGAGAAATTCTCCCTTATTCAACACAACAACCTTATCACAATACTGAATCACGCTGCTCATATCATGCGTAACAAGAAGAATTGTTGTCCCTTTTTTCTTAATCTCCTCCATTTTGTTAAAGCACTTTGCCTGAAAATAAATATCACCAACAGACAGCGCCTCATCAACAATCAAAATCTCAGGGTCCACATTAATTGCCACCGCAAATGCAAGACGTGCAAACATACCGCTGGAATAGGTTTTAACAGGTTGATGAATAAATTCTCCAATTCCCGCAAAGTCTATAACATTTTGTACACGTTCTTCCATTTGCTCCCTTGTATATCCCATCATTAAGCCATTCAAATAAATATTCTCCAAACCCGTGTATTCCATATTGAAACCTGCACCTAATTCCAACAATGCTGCAATTTTTCCATTTACAGTTACTTGTCCCGTTGTCGGGGTCAATACGCCTGTCACAATCTTTAACAAAGTCGATTTTCCTGCACCGTTCGTCCCAATCAAACCAACGGTCTGCCCACGTTCTACCTGAAAAGAGATATCATTCAGTGCATAATACTCCTGATATTTCTTTTTCTTTGTCAGGTTAAGCACATCTTTCATGCGTTCTACCGGATTATCATATAATCGATATACCTTACTGATATTTTGGATATTTACAGCAATCTCACCCATTTATTCCACCCCACTATAACACATCTGCAAAATGCGGACTCAATTTTCTAAACACATACGAACCAAGAATAAACAGACCCACTACCACACACCAAAAATATAATGTATGTGCCATATGTTGAAAAACATCAATACGATAAAGCAAGGAATCCCGATAGCCATTAATAATATAATAAACTGGATTCAACTTGAATATCCATCTGAATTTCTCAGGTACAATATCCATTCTCCACATAATCGGGGTTGCCCACATAAATACTTGCATGAACACTATTATAAACTGCCCCAGATCTCTTACAAACAAAACAACCGCACTCGTAGTATACACTATTGCCAATATAAATGCCGCCATACACATAAAATAATACATTAATTGTAAAATACACAAAAGCGTTGGACAATATCCCATACAGATAAAGATAATGATCACCACCAACATAAATACCAAATGAACAAAACATGCCGAGATAATCTTAATCGCTGGCAGTACACTTACTTTAAACATCACCTTTTTTACCAAGTATGCATATTCCAACAATGCATTTGTACCACTTGTTATCGCCTCCTGTATTAAAAACCACGGCACCAATCCCGCAATAAGCCATAACACAAATGGATAACCGTCTACATCGCCGCTTTGAAATGCATATTGAAATACAACCCAATATAACAGAATGGTAACCAACGGATTAATAAATGCCCAAAACACACCCAAATAAGACCCTATATACCTTACCTTGAAATCATTTTTTGCCAGATTCCATACCATCTGATGATTCACAATCGTTTCGTAGGGCATATCAAAAATCAGATTGGCCTTTGCTGCAAAAAGCAACAATAACAAATCGAATAGACAACACCAAATTATATTGCTGACAAATGAAGAATAAACTTCTCCAGAAATGAAATTAAGAAATAATGACTTCCCATATACTAATATTGCTATATTCAATAGTAATGCAAAAACAAATATACAAGCATACTTACGTTTCATAATTAACCGCCTTATTTTTATCCATTCTATCTATCACTAATACCATATTATACCATAATTCTACAAATTCTCAACAGCCCTTTCTATATCTTCCCCAACAACATTAAAAAACGCACAGTCAATTCTGACACAAAACTGCTTCGCCAACGCTTTGGATAAAAAGATTTCCTTAAAGCCTGAAATAAATTATACCTTTCACCTGCAAATAACTGAATTATTTGCTTATGGTCAGAATTTATTTCCTCCCCAAATGTTTGTAAAAACGCTTTTGCAAGAGCCGGTATCTCTGACCCTCCATGCATTGCCCCACGGAGCCATTTTATGCGATTGATCAAATTATTACCCGAAACACTAGTATCTAATCTTCGATGCACGGCACCTGCATAGTCATCTATGTAGATATTGCCAAACTCCATAGCAATCAATTCTGCCCACCAATCATGGGAGGGAATCCGATTAATATCTCCCCTTAACATCAAATCACGAAACTTGCAATTGAATACCATAGAAAAGCCCATATGCAGACATTCTGTAATTGCCATTTGAAATGAATATCCCTGAATGTTATTACCATACAGCATATTTGTGTTCATTGATGCATCCGCCAGCCAGAAATCATGAACATACAAATTCGGCTCATTATCCTTCATTGTCTGTAACTTTTCAACTGCCCGCTCTACCTTATCTGTTTCCCACACGTCATCCTGATCACAAAACGCCCAATAATCCCCCACATCTGCATATTGCAGCAGCTGCAAAAAACTCCGCCCAAATCCAACGTTTTCTCCTTTCAACAATATGATCAGACCATCCCGCTTATACTCCTCGAGAATATGAACTGTCGCATCAGCAGACCCATCATCCCTTACATAAATCATAATCGATTTATAGGATTGTCTCAAAATACTATCAATTTGTTCCCGTATATAATTCTCTCCATTAAATGTTGATATCAATACATTTACTAATTCCATTTATTCAATCCTATAACAGCTCTTTCTCTTTCATATTTTCCCCAAAAGCATCAATATACGCAATACAATTTCTACTTTTAACTGTGGATTCCAACGTCTCAAATAGAATGCTTTCCGAAAAGCAGTAGAAACATGATAACTTTCATTCAAAAACCATTCGCATAATTGTCTTTGTTCCAGGCTCATTACATCAGCATACATTCTATAAAACTCTCTTGCATTCCTTGTATAGATATCATCTCCTTTGAGCAGTTTCAACCCATCAGGAATCTTCTTAAAAAAATATAGAGGCGAAGTGTTATTTCGGTGTTGTCGGTGAATCGCCTCCACCTCATCCGACATAAAATACTCTCCAAAAGCTGCCACAATCATCCCGGCAAACCAGTCATGATATTTTACTTTTCTATAATCCACTCTTTTCAACTGCTCATATAACATCCGATTAATCACTATCGAAAAGCCAAAAAACACATTAGAGGTTAATGCCGTCTGAAATGTATAATTAAATTTACTTACCGGATATTTTTTCTTTTCAGTCAAATTTTCATTGCCAATTTCAAACCCTCCATGATACAATAACGGCTTCTCTGCCGGTCTGCCCTCCAGCCATTCTACGGCATATTCAATCTTCTTCGGATACCAATAGTCATCCTGATCACAAAAAGCCCAATAATCCCCTTTTTCTGCTAATTTCAACAACTCTCCAAAACTTTGAGAAAATCCAATATTATTTCCTTTTATCAGAGTATATTTATTCTGCAGCTTATTCTGCTCTATGAACTCCTGTACAATTCGCAGCGTGGCATCTGTAGAACCATCATCTCGTATATACACATGATACTGTTGATACGTCTGTCCTTCTATGCTTTCCATTTGATTTATGATATATTTCTCCCCATTATAAGTTGATATTAACACATTTACCATCGCTAGATTCCTTTTGCTGTGATTCCTTCTTTCTTTCATCGATAATCTCTTTTTCATCAAGTGCAATCTGCTGCACCAAATCCTTCACCTTAGTTTCCAACTGGGATATCTCTATCGTCATCATGAACGTTTTCAATAATAATATAGTAATAATAAATAAATAAACAAAATTAACCGGTGACACTCCACCCACTTTCACCGTAACCCAATAGATTATTTCAGGGAATATAGCCAGCATAATAATACCCAAAGATAAAATTATCCAAAACAATGCATACTCTATTTGCATTTTTGAATGCCTGATTTTCCATATCACATAAAACAGGCTTAACACAGACATTCCAATCAGCAACACCCTCAGCATAACGGACATCTCAATCACCTACCCCTCTTCATAATCACATGCTTATCATCGCGTTTCCGAAAACTTTGTATTACCAGTATAGAGATCAGCATTCTTAGCATATACATGGCAGATTTTGTAAAATTTAAGTAGCTTTTCCCTGCCACACGCTCTTCCATTTCAACCTGTATTTCTGCAATACTGGCTCCCTGCTTTAACAGATAGGATATAGTATCCGGTTCCGGTCCATAATTCATATTCACGGCAAATTCCTTTATCATCGCCTTATTGAACATCCTCATACCAGAAGTTGGGTCAGATATGCGCTTCCCTGTTGTCAGTTTAATGGCAACCGTTAACATTCTTGCACCAAGCATCCTTAACGATTTCTCTTTTTTCTTATTCACAAACCGGGAGCCAATCACAATATCATATCCCTCTTCCAGCTTGCATAACATAGCTTCAATGTATTCCGGCTTATGCTGACCGTCGGCATCAAACTGCAAGACACAGTCATAATCTCTTCGGTATGCATATTTAAGTCCCGTCTGAAATGCCCCGGCCAGTCCCAGATTAACCGGCAAGTCAATGATTTCAAAACCATTTTTGTGACACCTTCTGGAAGTATGGTCAGTAGAGCCATCATTCACAACCACATAGTCATATTCTGGATATTGCTCCTTTATGGTGTTTACAACTCGAATAATATTATCCTCTTCATTATAAGCTGGTATTACCATCAGTAATCGCATAATTTCCTCCATTTTCATACAACTATACTGCCCTATAGCTGTTCCTCTTCCAAATGAATTTCCTGTATAAAAAGACTGCCGCATACCTAACTATATGCGACAGTCTTTTTAATCTTCCTCAGTCAGCATAGCATTTACATTAAATACAGGCATCACGATACATTCGGTCTCCGGCAACCGTTCCAACTCGTCTCATCAATACGATTTTAAGATACTTTTGTACCCATTTTACGTTTTTTAATCCGTCCATTTCGCATACAAAATAGAAGCACTGGAAATTCAATTAGTTTGGCCAACAAACATTATACTGGCTGTAATTCCTTTTCCAATTCAAGTACCTGTTCCAGAGTAAGTCCAGAATACATTGCTACTTTTTCCAATGGCAAGTCTCCATCCTGCAACATATTCATGGCAACTAAAATAGCTCTTTTTCTATCGCCTTCATCATATCCCTGTTCATACTTTTCCTGATAATTCATCTGCAAAGTCATATAATCCAACCTCCATTTCTCATTCT
>JAMPAW010000080.1 GCA_023666975.1 Clostridium sp. | reverse complement strand
GCTAAAGCATTCGCCTCGTAAACAATATTCCATATTTTGCGTTCGTCCTTTAATTCAATCATAGATTTTTCTTTCTTATGATTGACATGAGCCATTTGATTTCTAAAGATATCTCTAATATTCCTTGCAATAATAAATCGCATATACTCATCTTTATCTTTCTTCACAATATCCTTGTATTTTTTCTGCAAAATATTAATGGTTTCTTTTTCTATTGTTATATTTAATAGTTTACTTGTATCCTCTATCGCCTTGAATAAAATCCCCTCTTCTTCCCAATCTTGGCTCTCTTCCATAAAATCCATAAGCATGATAACCATTTTTTCACAAGTCTCCTGTTCCAAGCCATCGTCTAACAAATACTCTTCCCAATTATAAATCATACTCATTAAACTATTTTTTCGCTGTTCGAATACCTTTTGATTAATATTGGAGAACGTATTCATAATGGAATATAACGACCTGCATAGCGAACTTTTCCCTGTACCATTGTAACCGGTTATTACCGTCATTCCATTCACTTCA
Source organism: Clostridium sp. (assembly GCA_023666975.1). The sequence goes on along the minus strand of JAMPAW010000080.1, from coordinate 14,017 downwards.
ACTCTTGCCTTATCAATTTTTCCAATATTCTCTACAATTAATTCCATGTGTAACACCTCTCAAGTGAACATTTTCCCTTATATTTTACAACTTTGTATTTTATTAAGCAACAGATAAATCTCTTCATTATTCAACAAAATCTATCGGTACATTTATGATTTGAATCTATTTGACACAGATTCCATACCTTTCACTCCCAAGACAATCATGGCAATCAGACAATGTAATACATATCTTGATTTCATTTCATAAAAGATAAGAACTAGAAAAGTTCCAAAACATAGGTAGATAAAAATACGATATTTCTCTCTATCTGTTTCTTTCATTTTTGACATTCCTAATATCATCAAGAAAAAAAGTGCCAAGTACTGTGCTCTCATCACTGAATTAAGCAGCCTCGGTGCAAGTTGTTCATTATTTAGAAAAAATCTAGTCAATGGTGTTTCATATTCAAACTTGTCCAACGCATTTTGTGCATCACCACCAAAACCATATCTCTGTGCTTGATACGTTCCCTGTGACCAAGTCCAAAAAATCTTTCTTCCAAATAATTTTACATTCTCTTTTGCATTTCTGCTCAACAAAAGTGTATTAAAGTCATCAAATGTTTTTTCTCCATCATATATTTCATTATGCATCATGCCAAACTCTTCTTCATTGATCCCCATCCAGAACAAAGTCCATATCGACTCATTTGGCGCCTCTTCCACTCTAAAATATTTATTAACCATAGTATCGCAAAGTTTTGGACTTACCATTACCACAACAACAAACATAACAACCATTGCAAATTTTCTACCATGCTTAACAAATTGTTGGCTCCTCTCAATGAATAGGTAATCTATAAATATCGCAATTGCAAAAATAAACGCTAATACCCTCATACAACACCCTAGTCCCAAAAATAGTGCTGTAAGTAATATATATTTCCAATTTTCTTTATCCTTTGTATAACAATATACTGCTAATAAACATAACAGATATGTTGGTAAATCAAAGTAAATATGATTACAATATAATATTAATGATATAAAAGATGCTACTAATATAAACACCAACTTTGGATAATTTATTCCTAAATTTTTTGCAATCCCCCCCGAAAGATACGCAATCAGCAAATATAATACTATATTAATTCCCCGCAATGCAATTACATTTTTGGGAAACAGTATATCCAAAACACCATAGAACATAGCCACCTTTAAATTCTTTGTTATCTTCTGCAGGTAGCCAGATGATAAAATTCCATCAATGTCTCTTTTAGCAAATAGAAGTGCTCCCTCCGTAACATATTGCATATCTGAAAATGGTCTAATGGGAAAACACATAATAATGAATATTCCAATTAATCCAAAAACAACAAATAAAACTAACCAACTAATTTTCTTTTCAATTATCTCTGAATATTTAAATAAACATAAATATCCCATAATCACTATCATCAGCAAGAAAATATCAATTGCTGTATTCAAGGTAAAATAAGGATAATCCGCCATATTGTACATAGCCTTTATCAACAGTGACACGCCAATAATGATACAACTGAATATCAGCCAAAATTTACTCACCAAAGTATCCAAACTTCTGACAAAATAATTCATTTTATCATGCATAATATACACCTCTATTTTAGGAAAGATTATTCTTCTTTCGTCTTAAACGCCCAAAACTTATTAATCAAAAAATTAATCGGTACATTGATTACCAGATTAATAATCGGTCCTAAAAACTCCGAAATGTGGAAGAGCTTTACCCACAATATGAGTAAGACACTATTTAAAAACAGCCCGGTAAACGAATAGGATACATACGTTTTCAACAATGCACGCCATAGAGAACGTTTTCTTCCCTCCTCTACCACAAAAACCATCTTATTATTCCAGTAAAACGACCATAGGACACTTAAGGCAAAAGCGATAATCTGGGCTACGAGATAATCTATTTCGGGGATTAAATGATTCGTTTGAAAAATAATTAAACTAACCGCATATAATACATAGGATACGACTGTATTGCTCACCCCGACAATTCCAAACTTTACAAACTGCATAAATGCCTGAAAAGCTGCATCCGTTAATTCTTTGTGTAATATATTAAACAGAATTTTCAATATTGTATATGCTATTTTTTCAATCACTGTCCAGATTTTCAGACCACTGTTTTTCATTATTTTCTAACCCTCTGCCTTAGTACTATTTAGTATAATCGTCGTCAATAAATAACTTATTTCCTGCTATTCCTGTATAAACTCTTCTATCTGCATTTTCATGCAGGCCGTCACATCTCCACCCTCAAGATATGTGTTTGACCACTCTACAATTTTTTCCATTGTCGTCTCAACATTCCACCTCGGCTGCCAGCCAAATGTTTTTTTCATCTTGGAGCAATCCAGTTTTAAGAAGTTCGCCTCATGTGGCCCACCATCGTATTGATTAAGCCATTTTATGGAACTTCCTGTCTTCTCATTCCACTTATCGCAGAATAGCGTAACCAAATCTCCTGTTGTCCAGCAGTCAGCATCATCTGGTCCTACATTATAATTTCCGGCAAAATTCTTGTCCTCATACTGTCTTTGCACAATCATTAAATATGCAACAATCGGCTCAAGCACATGCTGATATGGCCGTGTTGAGAAAGGATTCCTCACAATGATGTCCTCACCTTTTTGTACAGCGCGCACACAATCAGGGATAATACGATCTGTTGCGAAATCACCTCCGCCAATTACATTGCCGGCTCTTGCCGTGGAAATGGCAATTTCCCTCTCCTGAAAAAATGAATTCTTATAACTTCCTGTTACCAGTTCTGAGCAGGACTTTGAATTGGAATACGGATCATAACCATTCAATTCCTCATTCTCGCGATACCCCCACTCCCACTCTCTGTTCAAGTATACCTTATCCGTCGTCACATTTAAAAATGACTTTACCGATTGGGACAACCGCACACACTCCATAATATTCACCGTACCCATCACATTAACATCATAGGTATAAACCGGATTCTGATACGATTCCCGTACAAGCGGCTGTGCAGCCATGTGAATCACAATTTCAGGCTGCACCTCGTCAAATACCTGTTTTAAATGCGGTAAATCACGCACATCTCCCTCTATGGAATTCATCTCGTCTGCAATATGACACATTTCAAAAAGGCTTGGCTGCGTTGGCGGCTTTAACGCATAGCCGGTCACTTGCGCTCCGGCATTTGCCAATAACTTACACATCCATGATCCTTTAAAACCCGTATGTCCGGTAATCAACACTTTTTTTCCATTATAAAAAGATACCTTCATTTTCCACTCCTTATATTTCTTTTAATCTTCATTAATTTGCTAATTGTTTGTAAATAAGAAAAAATAAACTTAACTAAATCTCGTTTTGACTCTCCTGCAACACGTTTACTAAATGATATCGGTATTTCTTTTACAGTAAACCCACCAATTTGAAAATGCAACTTTATCAATATTTCTTCAACAATATCAAAATTATCACATTCAAGTGTTATTTTTCTTAAATCTTCTGTTCTATACATTCGAAAGCTGTCCGACACATCTTTAACCCGCAAACCAAACAACATCCGATATGTTAAATTTAAAACATATGACATAAACCGCAGAATAAAGTTATTGTCTGTATACCCCCCCTTACAATATCGAGAACCAATAATTAAGTTATATTTTCCTTTTTCCATTTCATCATAAAACCGTAAAACATCTTCCGGATTATGTGAACCATCTGCATCCATAACAACTAAAAATTTTCCCTGCCCTTTTGAAAAACCGGTTCGAATGGCATCACCATATAAATTTCCATTCTTACGTGGTATATAGCATACATTGTTTTCTTCACATATTTTTTTAGAATCATCCATTGGCGTCATTGTATCAATCACTAATATTTCATATTGTAAGTCTTTCTTCTCCAGGACTTTCTGTAACCGCGGAAGAATACTTTTTAAATTCTCAGCCTCTTGATAAGCAGGTAATACAATACTTATATCCATCTATTTAATTCCTTTCACCCATTCAACCATCGCAGATACTCCTTCATAAGCCGTCACTTCCGGCTTCCATCCAATTTTCGCATTGATTTTGCTAATGTCCGCAACAAATACTTTTTGATCACTTTGTCTTGGAGGCAATTGGACATATTCCATTTTTATTCCCAGAATATCATTCAACATATCAAACAATTCAAGTAAAGACAATGATTGTTCCATTGTCCCGCCAATATTATAAGCCTGACCACAAACATCGTCGACATGCTCTAACGCAGAATAGTAAAGTCTAATCATATCTTTGGCATGTAAAATATCCCTAACCTGCTTTCCATTTCCTGAAATTGTAAACGGTTCACACTTAGGATTCTCATATTTCTCAATCGCTTTTTGGACAAACCAGCCAATCCATCCCTGGTCATATGTGGCAAACTGCCTGCTTCCGTACATAGATGAATGACGAAATACAGTTGCTTTTACACCAAAAATCCGATAAAAATCAAGCATATATTGATCCGCTGCCCCTTTCGAGCAGCCATATGGTGAACGAAAATCTAATGGAACACTTTCATCAAAACCATTTGGAAATTCTACACATTTATATCTGGTCATTGTCTCTTCATACTGATAATCTTCTAAATCACCATATACCTTGTTAGTCGAAGAAAAAAATACTGCTGTATCCGGACTATATTTCCTAATAGAGTCCAACAGATTGACAGCTCCCATTGTGTTTATTTCAAAATCCTTATATGGATTTTCTATAGATGTAGTCATGGCAACCTGGCCAGCAAGATGAAACACAGCGTTAAATTGCCCGTTTTTAATAATTGTCTCCATATCATTTTTATTTCTCGTATCCCCATGGACAAACTGAAATCTACCGAGTGATTGCAACCACAGTAAATTCTGTGAAGCACCCAATCGGGACAAATTATCAAGCACAGTCACATCATACCCATTTTCAATTCCGTATGCTGCCAAATTACTTCCCAAAAAACCGCATCCGCCATTAATTAAAATTTTCATTATTTTTTCTCCTTTTCCTTTATTTCACATATCATTTGTTTCAAACCATCCTGCCAGAAAACGGGATTCCAGTTTCCAAGCCGAGATAAAAATCCCGTATCCGCTATGCAGTCCGGTTCATTCTTTCTCATCGGTATAGCACCTTTATGTACTGTTGATAATTCCCCTGTTTCCCTCCAAATATATCCAACAATTTCTGCAATAGCCGGTGCGATACCTGTTCCAACCGGCACCTCGTGATAGCCATGGATATCAGAATACATAACAAGTTCTATCGCTTTAACCACATCATCAATTGCAATAATATCTCTTTTCTGCGTTCCTAATGTAGTAAATACCTCTTCCCCTCGCAGCATCCGATACATCAAATTCGGAATAAACCTATCCACTGGTTCATCACTACCATAAAACATCTCCAAACGCATATTATAAAAATCAATACCGTGCTTTTCCACATAAAAGTTTCCAAACTCACTAAACATTTTTTTAGAAAAACTATACATATTAAGCCGGTCAGGAAGTCCTGTACCAATGGTAATAAACTTCTCTGTTCCATTTTCTACCACAGTATTTAATACCTTTAAAGGGAATTCTATATTTGCCTCAATTACATTTCCATAAAGAACATCATTCCTTCCATAATTACAGCACATATTTAAAACACAGTCAAATTTCTCATATGACAAAACAGTTTCAATTGCTTCAACTGTGGCAGGAATTAGTTTAATATCTGACTTTTCTTTTAAATCTTCCAACCGATTGAGTTTAGAAGTACTTCTCTTTGTACATACAACATAATGCCCCTGTCCAATAAGGGAATGTACAATTTTGCTTCCTAAATATCCACTTGCCCCTAGTACTATTATGTTCATTTCATCTCCACCTTTTCATACGTTTCTTTCAGCATATGCTTTTCTTTAATCACTTGAACGCCTTTTATCATCATTACAAACATAATCAGCAAAATACCCATATGATAGTTCAGAAAGACTGATAAAACATTGTGTTGCACATCATTCATAATACAAAAGCAGGCAAGCAAAATCACCAAGTCAAGCACATCATGCCTTTCTGCATTCAAAAAAGCAATTATCGCTGGAAACAAATACAATACACAGTATGCCCCAGAATGGGAAGGCAAAATAACAAGTATAATGCTTATTGCCATTAATACCTCCCATTTACTTTTATAATAGAGCGCAAAAAGTAGCAGAAATGCAGTAATTACATATGTCAAAACCTTTATAGATGTAATGGCCGTTTCAGAATTTATATTGAAATAATAACATATATTGGCGACAAGTGTACAGCCTTCTGTAATCGTATAACTACTAAAATGTATCTGCATATTCTCTAACATTTTCCATATATTAGCTAGGCCGCCATCAAAGAATAAGAATGGCACAAAGAAAAATAGTAATCCATAAATAACCGTCCTTATCGCTTCTTTCCACTGCTTATTATATAGTAATAAGATGCCCAAAAAGGCCGGTGTCATTTTGATTGCTGCCGCTATTGCCAAAGATAATAGTGCTGTTTCCTTATATAACTTATTGGGACTGTTATGCAAAAATAGAAAAACTCCTACAAAAAACACAGTAATAATAATAGTATTTGCCCTTTCAATAGAAAAAAGCATTGGTGCCGAAAAAATGAAACAAAAAGCACATGCGGCTTTTACCAATCCACTTCCTGTTTTACTCGTTCTAATCCACTCATAAATAATAATCATTTGCAAAACAAGTAAAATCATTATAATAGTCAGAAACTGCGTTTCATGATACATCGATAGGAAATACCCATTTTCATAATACTGTTGTATATTCACAATTCTTGACAATAAATACGAGAATACATAGACAAATGGTGGATATGCCTTCTCTGCTGGTCCTGTATATATCATATTATAATAAGGATTTCTCTCAGCAGAATATCCAACCACATTAATTGTATCTGCCAGAAAATCCCCACATTTTGCAAAAAACAGTTCAAACTGCTTTCCATCCAAACCCCCTGTTATAATGCCAAACAGCCAAATCGAAAAAGAAAGTACCATTCCGATTATAAACACTCTCTCATAAAACTCTTTACTTCTCAGCAAACTCTTCCACGATACTTTATTCACCCTTGAAGTTCTCCTTATTCTCTCTAAAAATTAATCCTCTCTTCTTCTATCACCAGCGGACGTTTCATCACCCGCTTATTGATACTAAGAACATATTCTCCCAAAAAACCAGTAAAAAAAATCTGTGCAGAACCTAAAATACATACTGCCAAAAGAATAGGTGTCATTCCCGCCACAAATCGTTCCCAATATATAAGTTTCAGCACCAAATAAATCAGAGCTACCAAAAGACTGAGTATTGACATCACAAATCCTGCTAATGTGGCAATCCTAAGGCCTACCTTTGTATAGGAAGTAAAACTCAGCATAGCCGCATCATAGAGTGTAGCCCAGTTATTATGTGTTTTCCCTGCTCTCCTCTTCGGCTGCTCATAAGGAATCTCTTTTCTTTTAAACCCCAACTCTGCAACAATCCCCCGTAAAAATGGGGTTGAATCATCCAGTTCCCGTAAAACATCTATAAACGTCCTATCATATAAACCCGAACCGGTAAAATGCTCAATCTGCTCCACATCTGAAAATTTTTTAATCATCTTATAATAAAAACTTCTAAGCGTATACATAATTTTATTTTCTTTGCTTGTCGCCTTAATACCAATTACAATTTTATATCCGTTCTCCCACTCCGCCAAATACTTTGGTATTAATTCCACCGGGTCTTGGAAATCACAACACATTGTAATAGTACAATCACCCGTTGTCTGTAACATACCATAATACGGCGAATTAAACTGACCAAAATTTTTAGCATTAAAGATGGCTTTTACATTCTTATTATCAGCACATATTTTCCTGAGCAATTCTCTTGTACCATCTGTAGAATCATTATCAATAAAAATGAGTTCATACTCATACTGACTGCATTCATTATCAAAAATATTACAAATTGCCTCGCTCATCGGGACAACATTCTCATTCTCATTATAACAAGGAATTAATATACTTACCTTTTTCATTTCATTTCTCCTTTGCACCACTCAACCGTTCTCCTTATTCCATCTTCAAATGCAATTTGCGGAACAAAACCTGTATCATCTGTTAATTCCGAAACATCAGCACACAGATACATGACCTGTTTTTCATAGTAAGGAACTTCACCAAAGGTTAACTCGATTTGCGGATTTACTGCATCACGAATTTGTTCAATATATGATTTCAATGGTTTTACCTGACCGCTGCCAATGCAATATACAGAACCATCCTTTCCTTTCTCCGCAGCAAGGTAAAATGCTCTTGCGGCATCATCACAATAAAGATAGTCCCACAGTTGCTCTCCTTTTGTATATTGGGGTCTTTCCCCTTTCAGCATAGACAATATACCGGACATTACCATTGTGTGTTCCTTATCTCCGGGACCATAAATACTTAGAATCCGCGTCCAAATATGCCGAATGCCATATTCCTTGCACATCAATCTGCTCATCTGACCAGCACACAATTTGGCAATACCATACCCCGTCTCGGGAAAAGCTGGCAATGCAGAATTTAATTTTTTATTTTCTACTCTTCCATATTCTGCTTGCGAACCTGCCCCTAAAAAAATCTGACAACGAAAAGCATGTGCCAGTTCCACTGCATCCAACGTATATTTCACATTATCATTCTGCCCATACAGATTGTTTCTTGATTGTCCAAAAGTTCCACTCCAACCAAAATGGAAAAAAGCATCATAATTACGTTTCACTTTATCTTTTATGCTTAGCAGTTCTGACAAGTCACATTCTATTACTTCTACGCTTTCACTATGGTATAATGTTTCATTACGAATTGAATTTGGTCTTACAATTGCTAATATTTCTATATTTTGTTTGCAAAGACATCTGATTAAAGCCTGTCCAAGCATTCCCGAAGCTCCGGTAATTACTGCACTCTTAATCATATTTATTCCCTTCTATCTTAATTAACTATTGTAGTTTGTTTGATTCATATTCTTCTCTATCAAGAAACGGAAACATATCATCAATTGGAGGTGAGACAATTTTCCCATCGGGCAAAACCTTTGAAGATAATTTAGGTGCAAAAAATTGCTCTGGGTCTAAAATTGCTTCACAGATTACCGGTCCATCAGTAGATAACACCTCTTGTATTTTACCGTTTACATCACTTAATCTTTCAATCCTGACAAACGGAATATCATATGCATATGCAATCTTTTTCATGTCAGGAAAACTCAGTCCATTCCCGTCGCATACCCCAACCATAGGCGGATTAAATAAATTTGTCTGTGTTTGACGAATTGAGTGATAACCATTATTATTCAATACAATTAATTTCAAATTTAATTTATTATAAAAAACTGTCTGTAATTCCTGAATATTCATCTGCAGGCTTCCATCACCTTCCAAACAAACAACTCTCTTTCCTCTTCTTGCTACAGCACAACCAATTGCTGCAGGTAACCCATATCCCATAGCCGCACATCCTGAGTTGGCAAATAATCGTTGTCCCTTTTGTAAATAGGCCGTTTGAAAGGAAATAACACAAGCACTTCCGTTACTGCAAATAACATTTTCATCTGCCTCAAAACACTTAAACATCTTATCCATAAAAGCATAAGGATTCATTGGCTCATCATTTTTCAAATAATCATCTAATACAATAGGGTATTTTCGGTTAATATTTCTACACCAAGTTAACCACTCTTCATGTTTCTTTTGCTTTGTGTACTCGCACTGATTTAATGAGTGCATTACATCTGCCACATTTGCATGTATTGCCATGTCCGGAGAAATAGTGGGTTTTCTAAGTTCGGCCTCATCTATATCAACTACTATCTTGTATGCCTTCTTTGCAAAGTCCTTATAATTATAACTAATCTGCCTAATATTCAGTCGGCAGCCCAAAACCAAAAGTAAGTCACTATTTTCTACAACAAAGTTGCCACCACGTGTTCCTATCGTTCCCGGACGACCACAAAAATATGGACTGTCATCCCATAACACGTCATGTGCATTCCATGCCGTAACTACTGGTATCCCTAATTTTTCAACCAGCTCTAAAAACTCGTTATAAGCACCGGACAAACGTATTCCTGTTCCTGCAAACACAACAGGTCGTTTAGACCGTGTAATCTGATTTAAAATCTGTTCGGTATAGGAAACATCATATATCGGCTCTTCAATTACTTCAAGCTCCCTCTCACAAAATCCCACCAATTCATCTGTCTCTACAATAGCTGCTTGTACATCCAACGGAATATCCAACCATACAGGACCACCTCTTCCATGCTGACACATATACCATGCTTTTTCCAAATGATATTTAATCTCTGTTGGATCAGTTATCATTTTACAATATTTCGTCATAGGTGCAATACAGTCTATTATATTAAACTCTTGATCGCCCAACTGACGTAATGGTACATCTGTTGACCATATTGTTGTCTCTCGTTTCACTTGACCGGATATAACAAACATCGGTATAGAGTCTAACCAGCCCCCTAAAACACCTGTAATTGCATTCGTCCCTCCTGGTCCACTGGTAACACAGACTCCAGCAATCTTTCCTGTTAATCTGGCATATCCCTCCGCAGCAATTGCACATGCCTGTTCGTGGTGATTATAAATGCATTCTAATCCCTGTTTATGTCCAAATGCATCATTTAAATGCATTGCGCCTCCACCTGTAACAGTAAACATATGCGCTACACCATGTTCTACCAAAAAATCTGCAATATAATTTGAAACTTTAACCTTCATTACTATCCTCTTTTCTCTTAACTATATTCCTATTCTATAGCATTGTTTTATTGCCTGTTCCCATTGTCCACGTTTCTTAAGTATATAGGAAATCACGTCTCTTACAACTCCCTCGCCACCATTCTTGTTTGAAACATAATTAGCTATTTGTATAATTTCTTCTGCGGCATCCGCCGGACAAGCTACAAAACCTGCCAGTTTCATTCCGCTGTAATCATTTAAATCATCACCAATATATGCTAACTCTTCTCTTTTCATTTGCTGCTTCTTCATATATTCTTGTATATATTCAACCTTGTTTACAACCCCCTGCTCAACTACATCTGCATGCAGTTCCCTCATTCTCCGCTCTGTCGCTAGTGAACTTCTTCCTGTTATTACCATTGTACGGATTCCGCAAACCTTAGCTGTGAAAAAACCGGCAGCATCCTTTGTATTAAATTTTTTCATTTCATTTCCATTGTCATCATAAAAGATGCCTCCATCTGTCATGGTACCATCTACATCAATGATAATATATTTTATTTGAGCCAAAATATCCTTTGATTGAATTTCAATAGTGGAATCATTCTCAATATAAAACGATGTATACAATCTCTTATCCCCCGGCATTCCTCTATCTATAGCTAAAAGCTTGATTATCTATTCTATATCAGAAGAGTTTATTAAACAGATAATCCACAGCTCTCTGTATTTCCTCCACTGTCACATCATGAACAATATTTAACTGCATATCATCTTTCATTAAGACTGCTGTCAGATCAGCACTTACTTGCTTTTTATCCTTTCGGATTGCACTGATTATTTTATCCATATCGACATCAATATCTGTGCTGTTAACATGTATGATTTTCCACAACAACTCTTCTACTCTCAGCACCACTTCTTCCTCTAGCCAGCTGCGTTCCAAAGATATACGATTTGCAACAATTGTCCCCATAGCTACTGCAGTACCATGCGGAATGATATAGTTGCTCATCGTTTCAAATGCATGTCCAAAGGTATGAGCAAAATTAAGATGAATTCTTACACCTTTATCAAACTCATCCTGCTCAATAAAATCCTTTTTAAATAACAATGAACTATAAACAAACTCCTCTAATTTCCCGTCGTCCCTTTTTAATAAATCATCAATATTATTTTCCATCTTTATTATGCCGGTTTCACCAAACATAATATTAAACTTAACAACTTCTCCCAAGCCACTCTGAAAATCTTTTTCCGATAATGTTTTAAAAAATGGTGTACATATATTAATTTCATCCGGTGGATAGAATGTCCCAAGCAAATTCTTATACTGCTTATAATTCAAAGAAGTTTTGCCTCCTATACAACTATCGCAAGCAGCCAACAGTGTTGTTGGATAAAACGTCCAATGAATTCCCCTGTATAAAATATTTGCTACAAATCCTGTTACATCCTGCACAATACCGCCACCTAACGAGATTAATCTCGCATTTCTTTTCGCTGGAATATTCGTCATAATCTCACATATGTGCAACGCCGTCTCAATTGTCTTATTTTGTTCCAAAGCCTCTAAAATATATAATTGCTCTTGAGGAATATTTAAAAATAGTTTATCCACGTATAAATCGTATAATACTTTATCAATAACAACAAATGTATTGTTATCTATTGTAATATTCTCCACACTGCTAAAATCGTTTGAAACATTAACAGAATAACTCTTTGTACTTGACTTAATTATCATTTTTCCGAAAATCCTCCATCTACTGTAATTTTTTGTCCCGTTAAATAAGTATTTGCCTCACTGCAAAGGAAATAAACAATCTCAGCCATTTCTTCCGGTTCTGCCATTCTTCCCATTGGTATCTCTGCACAGATTTCTTCAATCTGCTTCGGAGAATTATTCTTTCTTGTCAATTCCGTAAGGGTAAATCCCGGACAAACTGTGTTGACCAAAATATTATACGGTGCTAACTCTACAGCCAGAGTATTTGTCACACCATGGATTCCATTCTTTGTAGCACTATATACACATCTTCCTCCCTTTGATACCACTGCCCATATAGAACCTATGTTAACTATTTTACCATACCTCTTCTTTTTCATTTCCCCTACAAAACCCCTAAGCAATTTAATTGGGGCAATCAAGTTAACTGCCATCATATTTTCTATTTCAGCATCTGTTATATCCGTTATTTCATGAATATCATTACAACCTGCATTATTCACAATTGCATCAAAGCACTCACTTTTATGCAATTTCACAAATTGCTCAATTGAATTACTGTCTGCCAAGTCCAATTCCGAACGCATTGGAGCAAACACCTCATATCCGCATTTTTCAAATTTCTTAACGATCGCATTCCCTATGCCCCGTGCACCACCTGTTACCAAAACCCTTCTCATCTTCTCACCTCATGATATTTTATATAACGTATCTGTGATAAATTCAAGATTAACCTCTTTTTTAATTCCTTCTAAGACAGTTGTCATATAGGCATTATGTTTTCGAGCCTTCTCCTCTCCAAAATCATATTCCATATTTGCCCTAATATAATTTTTTTCATTTCCACGGTATCCATCAAAGCCAGCCAGTGCAACATTTGCAACTTTCACCCGAATCAACACCTGTAACAGCATTACCACAGAATTATCTGCTATTTCAGCCTGATAATCTAATAAATCGCTATACTTTAATGTAAAGTCAAACGAACCACTTGTCTTTGTAACATTTGAAGTCGCAATCACCTTAATGTGCTTCTGATATGTCGCCAATGAAGTTGCCAACTGAACATATCTTTTTGAATTACTCAGAAAGACATAATCTGTTTTTACCCCATTGGGAATAAAATTAATCGAAATAACAACCGGTTTCTCTTTATCAATGTACTCTTTGACTTTATCTACTTGTGTCAAAAGACTAGTTCCAGGACCCAAAAGTAAAACTTTTTTCCCAGACAACTCATTGGTTAATTTTTCAAAATCTTCTTTATCATCTACATCTATTTTTTGATATTTCAGATATAAATTTTCTATATACTCCTCGTCATATAAAAGTTTCTTCTCCCCTTCCAATTTACCCAAAATTTCATTAATCGATTTGACGGATAACGTTCTCTTTTCCATCAAATAAGATACATAATTCGGATGGCAATCGTTTGATGCCGCAACATAAAAGAACATATTATATCCCCATGGT
>JAMPAW010000007.1 GCA_023666975.1 Clostridium sp. | reverse complement strand
TACTTTTGTGTATGAAGCATTTACTTAAGAATGATGTTCATTGGAATTTATTTGTGGATAGAATAGAAATGTTATTTGATAAGTACGAAAGTGTAATGGTTAGTACGATGGGATTTCCGAGGAACTGGAAAGAATTGCTTCAAAATAAGCAGTAAATACTTATGGGATTGAAAATATCAATGTAAAGACAATGGTGAAAACCACTGGAAAGAAGGTTAAAGAAAGTCAATTTTCTGACGATTTTCTTAAGAATACGTTATTGGACTGGATTCTGGGATTTGTATGTGGTATACTGACCAACAGAAAGCAGGAAAAGTTACTATTAATAGAAAAGGAGATTTGCGATGAGGAAAGATTTATTAAAAAAACCACTGGCTTTGTTATTAGTGACGGCATTAATGTTTTCCGTGACGGCTTGCGGCGGCGGAGACAAAAAGAGTAGCAGCGGAGATAAGGCAGCTGGGACAGATTCCAAAAACATGGTATTTCAGGGCGAAGAAATGAAGTTGGAAGGCATACAGGGTGACTTAAGCAATTTTACGGTCAAAAATGACAAACTCTATTTTACCACGTATGAGTGGATTGAAAAAGGCTCTGATAGTGAAGAAAGCTCTGAGGAAGCCGGAGAAGAGGGAGCTGAAGAAACAACTTCCGAGGAGAATGCAGAGGAAGCAGAAGAAGCAACTTCTGAGGAGAATGCAGAGGAAGCAGAAGAAACCTCTGAGGAGAGTACAGAAGGGACTGAAGAAGCAACTTCTGAGGAGAATGCAGAAGAAGCCGGGGAAGAGACCTCCGAGGAGAATGCAGAAGGAACCGATGAAGATAATTCCTCTGACGAGCAGGAAGCTACAGACGAGGAAATGGACGTGGAGATAGAAGGGGAAACAGTTATCCGTATGTATTCTGCCAACCTTGATGGCAGCAATGTGCAGGAGATTCCTTTGCCAGAACTGGGCGAGGACGGTTATATTTACAATATGGTGCTGGACAACAGCGGGAATATTGTTTTTTTAATCGGCAGCTATGATTCAAAAACAGAAGCCACAAGCTATTCGGTGATAAAAATAGACGAGACAGGTAAGGAGTTGGCAAAAGAGGACGTTACCAAGTCACTGAATCTGGGACAGGACGATTATATCAGTGCAGTTAAGATAGACAACAAAGACAGAATGATCATGTGCCTGGAGCGTTCAGTCAAGGTGCTTGATGAGAATTTTCAACTTGTGGGCGAGGTAGAGACGAAAGACGATGCATGGATGGACGGTGTGGCTGTTAGTAAGGATGGTGCTATTTTCTGCGCATTTAGCGGAGAGAAGGAACAGGTAAGGGAACTGGACGTCGAGGGCAAGCAATGGGGAGAACCCGTAGAACTGGATATCAGTTATTTCCCAAGTTCTGACAGTATGATGGACGGGTCTGGTTCTTATGATTTCTATTACAAAGATGACAGCGGAATTTACGGATATGTCCTGGCCGATAAGAGACAGGATAAGATAATGGATTATGTGGCATCTAATATATCTTCTGACCGTTCATACGGAATTATTCCGGTTGCGGAAGATATGATGCTCGGACAGGAGTATGATGAAAGCTCCATTTTCATGAAGTACACAAAGGTTGATCCTTCTGAGATTAAGGACAAGACACCGATTGTCTTTACCGCAGTATATGTTGATGACCGGCTCAAATCCGCAGCCATAGAGTTCAACAAAAAGAGTGATAAATATCAGATTCAATTTAAGGATTATTCCAATGAAGAAGACGGCACTACGAAGCTGAGCGCAGACATCATTGCCGGCAATGTCGGCGATATTATTGCTTTGACTAATCTGCCGGTTGATCAGTATGCCGCAAAGGGACTGCTTGAGGACCTGACGCCTTATTTTGACAAGGACGAGGAGCTTAATACCAGCGATATTATTCCGTCAGTATATGAAGCGATGCAGACAGACGGAAAGCTGTATTATATTGCACCAGGTTTTAATATGGTGACACTGGTGGCGAAGGCAGACGATGTGGGAACGGAGCCGGGCTGGACCTTTGACGATTTGAAGGCGTTACTGGACGAAAAGGGCGAAGGAGTACAGCCGTTTTATTCCAACAACAAAGGGGAGATGCTCTATTCGTTTTTGTCGGCGGGTATCGAGGATTTTATCGACTGGCAGACGGGCGAGTGCAGCTTTGACGGTCAGGACTTCAAGGATATATTAGAGATTTGCAATTCCTATGGTACAAACGATGAAACGGAGTACGACGAAGATGTCAGCTATCCGCAGCAGGTGAAGGAAGGGAAAATTCTGTTCCAGGGAGGCTGGATGACCATGGATGAAATTCAGCTTTACAAGGCGATGTATGGTGCGGATATCACTTTTATCGGCTTTCCGAATGAGGAGAAGAACGGTTCTTATTTCAGCCTGGAAAATATGGTTGGAATCTATGCCAAGTCTGATGTCAAGGAGGGGGCATGGGAATTTATCCGCACATTGATGACGAAGGAATATCAGGGTACAAGTGAGAATCTTTATGGTACGCCGCCAGTCAGACAGGACTGCTTTGATATGTTTATCAAGGCCAGAAGTGCAACAGAGAAATATACCGATGAATTAGGCAATGAGGTAGAGCCGTATGAGTCCGGCTGGACCTATGATGATTTGGAAGTACAGATTAAACCGGCTTCACCGGAAGAAGTGGAGATGTACCGCGCATTGGTTGACAGCACAACGAAAGTCGAGCAGTCGGATTACTCTTTAATGGAGATTATCCAGGAGGAGGCAAAGCCTTATTTTGCCGGTGAGAAGAGCCTTGATGAAACGGTTAAGATTATTCAAAATCGTATGGAGACTTACGTGAATGAAAACAGATAAAAAACGTGCCAAAGCTTCAAAGCATATGAGTAAAAAAGACAAGAAGAACTCTGTTCTGTATTTATCGCCGAGCCTGCTCGGCGTGCTTGTCTTTTTTGTGCTGCCGTTTTTGGTCGTTATCTATTATGCGCTGGTGGATAATCCGATAAACCACGAGCTGGTCGGAATGGATAATTTTATCAGCATTATACAGAATTCGGCGTTTCAGCAGGCGGCAAAGAATACGGCGACGTTTTCGCTTGTCGCAGTACCACTGGCAGTGGTGCTGTCGCTGGCAATGGCGATGTTGTTAGAGCAGAATATTCCAATGCGCAGCCAGTTTAGGACATTTTTCTTAAGTCCGATGATGGTTCCTGTAGCGTCCATTGTACTGATTTGGCAAGTGCTGTTTGACTATCACGGAGTCATCAATGAATTTTTTAAGCTGATTGGAGCGGCCCCGATTGACTGGTTTAAATCTTCCTACAGCCAGCTGGTCATTGTTATTTTGTTTCTCTGGAAGAATCTGGGTTATAACATGATTTTGTTTATGGCGGCATTAAACGCGATACCGAGAGACCTTTTGGAAGTGGCGACAATGGAGAGCGCAACCGAGCTGCAGCAATTTTGGTACATAAAACTTCGATATCTGTCACCTACGATTTTGTTTGTGGGAATTCTGTCACTGATTAATTCCTTTAAAGTATTCCGGGAAATATATCTGTTAACCGGTGATTATCCGTATGATACGCTGTATATGCTGCAGCATTTTATGAATAACACGTTCCGTTCTCTGGACTATCAGAAGCTGTCGGCAGCGGCGATTATTATGGCGCTGGTAATGAGTCTGATTATCGGGATTTTGTTCTTTGTAGAGGACCATTTTGGAAAGGATGTGGAGGGCTGATGAAAAAGGGGAAAAAACTCGGAAAAAAAATACTGCTCACCACCGTGGCACTGGTTTTTGCGGTTTCCTTCCTGCTGCCTACGATATTGACAATGGCAAATTCCTTTATGTCTTCTGCGGAGATTAACACGAATTACGGTGTGATTTTTAACCAGTATAAGGAGACGGCTTACGGCGAGCGCAATACGGATTATGTTGCGGAAACGGTGAACCTCAAATTTATTCCGGATATGGTGGATTTTTCACAGTACACCACGGTATTGCTGAAGAGTCCGGAGTATCTGTTAAAATTTTGGAATTCCGTGATTTTAGTCGTACCGATTGTGATTTTTCAGATTGTGATTGCCCTGGGGGCGGCGTATAGTTTTACCAGGTTCAGAGGCAGAAAAAAGGAGTTAATCTTTTTCCTGTATGTGGCGTTAATGCTGATGCCCTATCAGGTTACGCTGGTACCGAATTACCTTGTGGCGGACACACTGCATATATTGGATACCAGATGGTCGATCCTGCTGCCGGGATTCTTTGCCCCGTTTAGTGTTTATCTGCTGACTAAGTTTATGCGCAGGATTCCGGAATCGCTGATTGAGGCGGCAAAGCTGGACGGTGCGAATGAGTGGCAGATTTTTACGAAGATTTGCATTCCGCTTTGTAAAGGAAGCATCGCTTCCGTGGCGATACTTGTATTTATTGATTATTGGAATATGGTTGAACAGCCGCTTATCATGTTGTCAGATGCCGATAAGCATCCGCTGTCGGTATTTCTTTCCCAGATTAATACCGGTGAGGTGGGTCTGGCATTTGCGGTGGCAACGATTTATATGGTACCTACGATACTGACCTTCCTGTATGGGGAAGAATATCTGGTGGAAGGCATTTCATATTCAGGCAGTGTGAAGGGATAAGGAGGATGACAATGGAACAGGAAACGCAGACAAGCCGAAAAGAATTAATAAAAAAGATAGCAGTGATATTTCTTGTAGTGCTGCTGGTGCTTACATTTTTTTCAAATACCATTATGAATTACTCTCTGCCGGAGGTGGCCACAGAGCCGGTAACCAGTGGAACGGTCTCCAACAAAGTCCGCGGACAGGGCACGGTAGAAACCAATTCCGATTACGAGGTGACGGTGAGCGGCACCCGTGTGATTAAAGAGGTTAAGGTACAGGCCGGAGATATTGTGGAAGAGGGACAGGTATTGTTTACCTTTGAGGAAGGGGAAAACACGGAGCTGAATGAGGCGGAGTCCGCTCTTGACGAAATGGAGCTTAGCTATGCAAAATCCCTGCTGACGACCGGACCGGATTATACGTCCGACAACAATAGTATCAAGGATGCCAAGGAGGATTTGGAGGCGGCGATTAAGGCACAGGAAAAGGCAAAGGGCAATGATAAGAAGCTGAAAGCGGCCAAAAAGGAAGAAGAGAGCTTGAAGACGCAGGTAGCCAGCCAGCAAAAGACCGTAAATGAGCTGCAGGAGAAAATGGACGAATACGGAGAGGTGGGTGACTACGAATCCGCACAGGCCAGAGTGGAATCCATTAGCAATGAGCTGGAGCTTTTGCGGGTGCAGCTGGCAGAGTTAAAGCAGCAAAATGATGGGACAGACCCGGAAATTATACAGAGCATTCAAAATAAAGAACTGGAAATTAACCTCAGGGAGTCTGATTTGAAGGCGGCGCAAAAAGAGGCCGAAAACCTGAAGAAAGTCAGCGGAGATTATACGAAGCTGAAAAGTGATTTAAAAACAGCAAATAAAAAACTTGCCGATTTGCAGGAGGCATTGACCAAGAAGAGTGAGGAAGTTACGGAGTTGAGCGGGACAATGTCTTTGGAAGATGCCAAAGCGGCAGTAAAGGAGAGGCAGAAAACGTTGACGGCTCTGCTGCTGGCATTGAAGACCCGCAAGGAGGAAGACTCTGTCAACCAGCAGTCTGCCAATCTGGATATGCAGGCCGCAGAAAAGAAGATTGAAGAGCAGAGAGAGCTGGTGGAGAAGTTAAAAAGCGGCAGCGATTTAAAAGAGGTAAAATCAACACAGGCGGGAGTGGTGGCTTCGGTTGATTATAAGGTCGGAGATTCCGTGGCGGCAAACACGCCGTTAGCTAGGATTCAGCTGTCCGAAAGCGGATATGCGGCAAAGATAACGGTCACCAAGGAACAGGCAAAGCTGGTTAAAACAGATGATGAGGCGACGATAGAAAACGTATGGGATAATGATTTAACGGCTACGGTGAAGAGTATCAAGGCAGACCCGGAGAACCCGAACCAGAATATGATTATTACATTTGAGGTGAAGGGAAATGTCAATGTAGGGCAAAACCTCGCATTTTCCGTGGGTGAACGGAGCAACCGCTATGATGCCGTAGTGCCGAATAATGCAGTGAAAGAAGACAGTAAAGGAAAATTTGTACTGGTCGTTACGGTAAAAGGAACTCCGCTGGGAAACCGCTATAAGGTGAAGCGCGCAGATGTGGAGGTACTGGCGTCTGATGATACTTCGTCCGGTGTGTCGGGTGGTGTCTACGAATATGATAATGTGGTGACGAATTCCTCCAAACCGTTGGAGGAGGGAGCACAGGTGAGATTGAAGGAGTAACACAGTTTGCAGCGGTAACGGGTGCCGGCGGATACGATTTTGCCGGTCGGGATGCCTATGGTTAGCCGGAGGACAAGATGAAAAAATTAAAGGATATTCAACTGAATATGAGCAGGCGGCAGGCGGTTTTACTGATCATCAATGTGGTCTTTGTGGCAGCATTTATTGTCCTTGGCATATTTGCACGTCAATCGATAGATAAGCTGTATTCACAGCAGGGGGCTGACCGGTGGGAGGACGAGAAAAATTCCTATGCGCAGGTCAGTGCTTTCGTGTCGCCGGACAGGAATTTACAGAAAGAGGATATATCGGTTATCCGCGGGTCGTTAGCAGAGGGATTGTCAAAGGAATCCCTGAATGAGAGCAGGCATAGTACGGCAAGAGTGTGGATTGACGCCTACAGTGGTGAGTGCAGTGCGCAGGTTCGCAAGGACAATAATACGTTAAGCGTAACGGCAGTGGGTGTCGGCGGCGATTTCTTCCAGTTCCACCCGATTCCGTTGTTGTCCGGGAGTTATATATCCGACGAGGATTGGAATCAGGACAGAATTGTGGTCGATGAGAATTTTGCATGGGCAATGTTTGGTTCCAATGATATTGTGGGAATGCAGATTTGGATGGGAACAACGATTTATACCGTTGCCGGAGTTGTGGCCGTGGAGGAGGACTCGCTCTATCGGATGGCTTACGGTGGAAATAACCGTATATATGTCCCCTATGACTTGTTGAAGAGCCAGCAGCCAGATGTTAAGATTACCTGTTATGAGGCGATTCTCCCGAATCCGATATCTAATTATGGATATTATGCGCTGCGGACAGCTTGCGGTTTGGAGCAGGAGGAACAGGATTCTGTCGAGGTCGAAGAAAATCCTTTAAATTTTGATAATATCGAAGTGGTTGACAACAGCAGCCGTTTTAAATGGATTAAACGGATTAGCGAATTGAAGAACCGCAGGCTGAGAGTAATGCGGACAAATTCTGCCGGGTATCCGTTCTGGGAAAATCTTGCACGGGTGGAGGAATGGAAGCAGGAAAACATTCTGGTTATCCGCATTTTGCTGATGATTTGTCCGGTAATCTGTCTGGTCTTGCTGCTGTATAGCTTGTGGAACCGCCGGACATGGACCGTGAAGAAGATTTGCATAAATGCTATTGACCGCATAAGAGAGCATCAGGAAGAAAAGGCTTTGGCAAAGCAGAGGGAAGGCGGAGAGGAAGAATCCGAAGAACTGCCGGAGAAGGACGATGAAGTAAGTGCGGAATCGGAGGAAGATTTCACCGAGCCGGAAGCAGAAAATATTGAAGAGACCGAAACGGAAGAGCCGGAGGAAACAGAGGTTTTGGCTGACGAGGAAACGTTACAGTCGGTTACTTCAGAGAATATTTTTCATCTGTAATCGATTTAAGCATTGCTGACCGGTTGCATTTTTACCATAAAATGTTTATAATAAGTTACGTTTGGTAATACTATAGATAATCGGTTTGCCGATAGATAGATGACCAAATCTTACAAATTAGATATCAGGAGGAACAAATTATGGCACAGACAGTGGATAAAGATATGTTAATCGGTGATATTATCACCATTGATCCAGGAAATGCAGCAATTCTCATGGCAAACGGAATGCATTGTCCTGGCTGCCCGTCCGCTCAGGGAGAGACATTAGAGGAAGCGGCACAGGTACACGGCATGGATGTTGAAGTGCTGATAAAGGATATTAACGAGTATTTGGCAAAGAAAGATGCTTAGTAAAAGAAGTTAAACTGGCTTAAAAACCGCCGGAAGCGATTTGTACAGTCCGCTCCGGCGGTTTTATTATAGTATTAAACCGGCTTAACCCGGATATTAGATGCTGGCCAGTGTCTGAAGAGCATCTTTTTTGATAATGACTTTGAAATGCTCGGCAAAATAATATGGCATAGCATAAGTGGCTTTGACTTTGGTGCCATATTCACTTAACAGATTGCAAACGCGCTGGTAATTCTCCGCATCGTCTGTTTCGTTGTTGACAATCAGATAATAACGGCTGTCAAAAGGACTCTTGTACAGTGAGTTATCGTCCTGATAGATTGGGGCGATCATTACGGCAGCCTTGCTAATATCATTGATATTCTGGAAAGAGAAAATCCGGTAAGTTGAAGTGTTGTTACCGTTCTTCTTACTTTCTTTGGCCTTTTCTGCCTTTTTGCGGGAACTCTCTCTTAACGCAGCAGACAACGGTATAAAGTTGGCATTCTGTCCCGATTCCGTTTGTTTTTTGACTTGTTCAATATTTTCCACGATGTCGGATATGGTTTCCATTAAGGAAGCGGCGCTGTTGAATAACTCCAGACTGTCTTCATCATTCTCCTCGGAAGAGTTGTCGGAACTGTCCTCCACCTCTTCAATTTCAATGTCCGTATATTTGGAAAATCTGGAAAACCGGGTATCTAATTCCTCCGGGTCCTCCACCTTTGTTATAATCAAAATTAAACATTCGGGTGAAACAGGTATTGCTTCAATCATCAGCGGGATATCATTTACTTCAAAGCCAAGCTCGTCAGCTGCCTGCGTCATCATTTCACGAAACAGTTCTTTGGCTTTATCCGTGCCGTAAGCTAATTCGTTTAACAACAGTTCCTTGTCGGCCAAATCAGCTTTATCCAGTGTACAGCGAATCTGATTCTCGCTTAGTCGTTCTAACTTCATAGAATCATCTCCTTTTTCTTTAAATTGCAATGAAAAACGCTGTTGTAATTAGTATATCGTTTTCCACAGAAAAAATGATTAGATATAATTGGCTAAATATGAAATATGCTCTATTTAACATCATTGTTTCTATCCTATTTTAGCATAAATCTCGCACAAGTAAAGTCTTTCACAAAAAATACATAACTCTTTTTTTGCCATTTTTGAAAAATTTTTCAAAGAAGGTTCATGGATTTGTCAGTATATTTCAAACTTATTTAATTGCTTTTGCGCATTTGTTTTAGTATAGTTTATGTAGAGTTTCCCAATAAGGTTCGCGCAGACAGAATCCGGATGAACCAATGATTTTACCTATAGGAACGGAACTCATCAATTTTGGCCAGATTGCGACCTTCGTGCTGTACATCACATACACAGTTACAGGTCAACGAATAAAAGACAGCGTTTCCCTCGAATGGGAGACATGGACTCTTACAATTTTACACAGGAAAGGCGGTGGTATATTTACATTAACGGAGATAACCAAGATAGAATGAGATTGTAGGCGCTTAAGCCGCTTGCAGGAATTAAGATACATAAGGATATAGAGAATCTGGGCTTTTTGCAGATGAATAAGTGTTTCTTTTATTCCATAAAAATAAAAAGTAAAGGACAATATGTCTGATGTACATATTGCGTGACTCGGACTGCCTTGACAGGGGCAGTCCGTTTTAATGCCTTAGTATGCAAAATGGCTGCCAGTGGCAGGCATTTTGTATGTGCAAAGCAGTGATTTGCCGTGTCAGGATGGAGATTGTTCTTTCGGGAAATTACCGGCGTAACTGCAGATGCCAAGGCTAATTGTGAAGGCAAGCTGCTTCTGGTAATTGCTGTCGGTAAGCTTTGCCGTCTCTGCCGGATTGGATAGAAATCCGCACTCGACTATGATGGCGGGAACCTGTGAGTGTTTAAGCAGATAATAGCTGTCAGAGGATTTTGCAAGTCTCGTATTGCTGTCATCAAATTTTAATAGAGCATTTTGCACGGCTTCTGCAAAAGATTTTCCCTGACTGCTTCCACTAAAATAGAAAGTTTGTGCGCCGTGTTGCTCCTCACTCGGAAAACTGTTCTGATGGATACTTACCACCAGGTCGGCATTTTTTTCGTTAAAAAAGCGGATGCGGTTATTCAGGTCGGAGGATTTTTTGTTTTTTGCACTTTCATCGTAAAGTCCGCAGTCCGTTTCTCTGGTCAGATATACCGTGTAGTCCTGGGCAATCAGATAGTCTTTTAAGTAGAGGGCAATCTGCAGATTGACATCTTTTTCCTCTACACCGGAGGTGCTGACTTTGCCGGGGTCATTTCCGCCGTGGCCTACGTCAATGACGATGACGGTAGATTTTCTTATCGACGTAAAAACGTTGGAATAGACGCCGCGGCACAGTGAAAAAAAGGCAATAACAGTGAGAAGCAGACAGAGGATAGGAACACAATATTTTTTCATAGAATAATGGGACACTCCGGATTCTTTGTTAACAGAATATGAAAAATTGCCGATATATATGATATAATATGAACACTTAATGAGCACGAAGTGAAGCGCAGTGCGAATTTAGTGAGAATATATATCTAGCCACTTAGCGATGCCTGAATACTTAGCGAAGCTTTGCTGAGCTTAGTAGAAAGGTATGCTTTAGCTGGTACTTTCGAGCTTAGTGGATATGATATAATAATTCCGGCAAATAAACAAACATGAGCCTGAAGGACGATAGTCCGAGAAGGCGAATGATTGTTTAGCAATTGTGCAAGCACGAAGTGCGGACAATTGCGGATTATGATATAGAATATAATTAAGAGCATTTAAGATAAAAGAATTTTCTTACAGGTAAACGAATAAAATAAGCACAGAAACGGAAGGAGGAAAGGAAGAAAAAACCAAGGGAATACAGGCGTTCAGCCTTGACACAGAGGCAATTGTTTGGTATGCTAGTAAATAGTATAGGTATTGAATGAGATACCACAAAAGAGAATGAAAGTGTACTATCTTTTAACGGATACACATGCCACAAATCTTTTCTGAAAGTTCGCATTTTTGCGGGCTTTGTTTGGCATTACAGGTATCCGTATCAAAAAATCATGAAAGGAGAATAGGTATGAAAAAAGTGAAAAAAATACTGGCATTTATTTTCGCCATTGTCATGGTGGTAGGGGTGCTGCCGATGACAGGACAGACAGCACAGGCTGCCGGGGATGAGAACAGGATATCTCTGGGTAATATTGTTTGGAGCAAGGATAAGACAACTTATCATTTTCCGTCAGTAACAGCTAGTTTTTCCGGCGATAAAGCGCAAAGATTGTTTTGTCTTTCTGTGAGCGCTGGAGGTTACTTTAAGATTCCTGATGATTTTCAGTTCCGGGGAGAAGACCGTACGGTCAGAGGAATAATCCGAAAAGGCAATACCTTGGAGTATATCACACTGGTGGATAATGGTACTGTAAATGCAATAAGTGGAAAAGAAATGACCGCCATTACGGTGAGCGGAACAGATATTACAAACGAGCAGATAGAAAGCTTTATGCGGAGTCTGGTTTTTTATCGTAACGGTGTGGAACCGGACACTGTACAGGAGGTTTCTGTGGTAGCCAATGAGCGTGGGATAGATGGTGGTAGCGAGATTGCACTGGCATCCGGAGGAACCATTCATTATTATCGGCATGTTATGTTTGATGATGCGAACAAGCCTGTGGGGGAGAGGGCTACTTGGTATGATGCATATGCTGCGGCAAAACAGGCAACTTTTAAGGGTATGAAGGGATATCTGGCAACGATTACCGACGAGAATGAGGAATTATATATATATGGTGCTTTCGGGGGTGGCATCCAGGCATGGATTGGCGGTGCCAGAACCCATACCGATGGATTTCAGTTTGATGCGAACAGTATAGCAGATAATGCTCTAAATCCCGGAGGAACTCTTGTGGGGGGTACTTCGGCTGGTGAGGTTGCAAGAAACTGGTATTGGATGTGTGGTCCGGAGGCAGGAACTGCATTTTATCAAACAAATTCAGGTGGAACTGCAAATTGGGGCGATTGTGGACCAATTGACGGAGCATATTATGATTGGAATGATGACGAACCGAATAACCGAAATGGTTACTATGAAGGAAATAAAACATATGAGGCAGAATATGCTCTGGAGTATGGTTATGAGGGCGCAAACTGGAATGACTATTCTCCATATAATGTTACCCGAAACAGTTATGGCATGAGCGGTTATATTATTGAGTTTAGCCCGTATACACTGCTTAATAAGGAGGGAACGAACCCGACTCATGTAGAGGAGGAAACACCATCTGCAGTAGGCTATAAGGCAGTTTATGTCGGTGCCGCAGATGTTAATATGACAGTTAAAGATTTTATTGTGCAGGCAAATGATGTGGGAAGCTTGACCCCGGACACGGCAAAAGAAAAAGCGGATGTAACAGTTGATGACGAAGACGAGAAAAATATACCACATGGGGACACAAGAATCACGGTTGATGAAGATGAATTAGGGGATATTAAAGCTAACGGTAAAGGTGAGTATGACTTGTCATATACCTATACAAATGCGGAGGATCCTAATATTACGGTGACGGAAGCTGCTAAGGTGACGGTAGTAGATGAGAAGAAGACCGGTATAGCAACTGATGGTTCAGACATTGAAATCGGTGCTAACCACTTTAGGATCACATTAGAGCAGGCGAAGGCCATTAAAGATAATTTGCAGGCGCAGAGTGAGTTGATTAAGGCACTGGCAAATGCGGTGGCAACGGAGAACGGTAATACGGTAGACCCGAAAAAGATTACGGTTAAGGACAGCACGATTGAACCGAAAAGAGGCAAAGATTATACGGTGACTTTTGAGTATAAGGGAGTACCAGTAACCGTGAACGTAGAGGTTTTAGACAACGGTTCCGAGAAGACCACAGTTAACCTTACGGCCAATGACTTTACTGTGGTAGTTAGGTCGGAAGAGCTTACTGAAGCGATGTTTAATGAAAAATCAAATGCAACTGCTACGGCAAGTGACGGTTCCAATGTTACGGTAAAACCAGATACGACAGATTTGGAAGAGCTGAATAATGCAATTCGGAACGGTCAGTTAGGTGAATATAAAGTTAAGGTTGAAGGTACTACGGATAGTGGCGCAAGTGCGGAAACCGAGGTAACGGTTAAGGTTGTTCAGTATCCGTATCTTGATGCACATGATTTTATTATCAGCGTTGGCGATGCCCAAAAGGCAACAGGGTCTGATGTTATAGAGGCAGCAGATGCAAAGCGTGTTGAAAGTGACAATGATCCGGGTACATCTGTTCCGATTAATGTACCGAACGAAGAGGTTTCAAAGTTAAACGACGTTACAGAGCCGGGAGTAATTCCTGATATTACATTGAAAGATACAACGTCGGGTGGACAATCAGCGGATAACAAGGTTACGGCAACCGTTGTAGATGAAACAAATCGCAATAAAGATGGAGGAGCTGGAGGCTGGGCTGACGACGATGCGGCGACAGGTGCATGGGTTGTCATCGGTGCCAATAATTTTAATCTTACGATAAAGCAGGCACAGCAAATAGAAGCTGATTATACCAGTGATAATGCACTTGATATTATTAGAACACTTGCGAATGCGGTGGGAACAAATAATGGAAAAGCAGTAGACAGAGACAAAATTGGTGGCAATCCCGGTAATATTAAAGCAGAGAACGGTGAATATCCTGTAACCTTTACCTACTGGGGGCAGACCGTTACGGTTATGGCAACCGTCAAGGATGACGGGGCCGCAGACAGTATCGGTCAGGGAGATACGATACCGGATATCAATCTCACCGCCAATGATTTCTCTATACCTGCAAAGAGTCCGGTTTTGGATACTAATCCAGAAGAAACATTTAAGGTAATGGCTGATGTAGTAGCAAAGCATAATGATGGTTCCAGTGTTACCAATATAACTCCGAATCCAGACCAGCTGAAACAGCTTACACAGGCAGTTAGTGACGGAAAGAAGGGTGAATATCCGGTTACCGTAACTGCAAAGGATACAGATGGTAAGACCGTTACAGCGACAGTAACGGTTACCGTAACCGATACAGGCGGCGATTCGGAAGGAGCAGATATCACCGCTCCAGAGGAGGGTGATGAGCATATCGGAGCCAATAATTTTATCATCGGTGTAGAGGATGTTCCGCTGCTGACAACGGATAATGTCATTAAACTCTCCAATGCCGAGGCGTATGAAACCGATACAAAGAAAGATGTTCCGATTACCAAGGTAGATACTTCCAAAGTGGAAAATAAGCCGGGTCAATATCCGATTACATTATCTACGGAGAAAGGAACGACAACAACGGTTTATGTCACTATCGACGAGAACTGGAAGACAATTGGCGATGTCGATCAGGCTTCCGATGCCAACAAGGAAAAGACTTCCGTGGATCAGAACAAGGCTGTGCCTGCCGATAAGGCTGCTGACAAACCGGCTGACACCAAGGGAGATGACAAAACATTCGAGTTGTCTAATCCGAAAGATGTAACACAGAATCTGGATTCCGGACGCGAGGCAGATAGCGTATCTGTTGGCGGAGTTACACTGCCGGCCGGCGATTATACGGTATCCGGCTCTACGCTGACGATTAAGAGTTCTGCACTTAACGGAAAGCCTGTAGGAACATATCCAGTGGTTGTTACTTATAAGGACGGCAGTAAGAGAACCTTTAATGTGGTAGTTGTGGATAAAGAGGTAGTCGATGAGTCCAATATGTCCGGTGATGATCTGAATAACCGGGATGATTTACCGTTGTTGCTGGCAAAGGGTATCGGCGGCGACAAGAAGATATCTTTATCCTGGCTGAAATACAAGGGAGCAGAGGGCTACGAAGTTTACTGGTCTTACTGCAACGGTAAAAAAGTATATAAGAAGGTAACTTCAACGACGGCGAAAGTGAGAAAGGCAACACATAAGAAGCTGTCTTATAAGAAATCCTACAAGTACTTTGTTATCGCTTACAAGATGGTGGACGATAAGAAGGTGTATATTGCAAAGTCACCGCAGATTCATGTTGCAATGAAGAAGGATAAGAAGACAAATGCGAAGAAGGTAACGGTTAAGAAGAGCAAGGTGACGCTGAAGCCGGGTAAGACCTCAGTGATTAAGGCTTCTATGACGAAAGAGGACCCAAAGAAGAAGCTTCTGCAGCATGCAGTGAAGTTCCGTTATTATACCGATGATTATCGGGTAGCTACAGTAAGCAGCAAGGGTAAGATTAAGGCTGTGGCAGCGGGTAAATGTAATATTTATGTCATTGCAAATAACGGTGTCTATAAGAAGATTAAGGTTACAGTGAAGAAATAAACGAAAGTCTACAACAATTATGCAGAGTGAGATAATACAAAAGACGGAAACACAAATTATCAATGTCGAAAGTGCGGATTCGGAGGGAAATCCGGAATATGCCGCACTTTTGGCGGCACCAGCCCATTGTTTAAAAAACGGTGGGCTGGTGGCATTTCCCACGGAAACGGTGTACGGTTTAGGTGCTGATGCGTTAAACGAGGCGGCAGCAGGGAAAATATATGCGGCTAAAGGCCGTCCGTCCGATAATCCGCTGATTGTACACATTGCCGATATTGCCGCCATGGAGAAGCTGGCCTATGTCAATGAACAGGCGCAGCTGCTTGCCGAGGCATTTTGGCCGGGGCCGCTGACGGTTGTTCTTCCGAAGAAGGAAATCGTCCCTTATCAGACGACAGGCGGGCTGAATACTGTGGCAATCCGTATGCCGGCACATCCGGCAGCATTAGAATTGATCCGGCAGTCGGGGGTCTATGTGGCAGCGCCGAGTGCCAATATATCCGGCAGACCGTCTCCGACGAAAGCGGCCCATGTCATCGAGGATATGAGCGGAAGAATCGAATATATCGTAAACGGAGGAGCGGTAGGTATAGGAATTGAATCTACGATTGTTGATTTGACTGGTGCGGTTCCTGCCGTACTAAGACCGGGGTATGTCACAAAGGAAATGTTAGAGCAAATAGTGGGAAGAGTGGTTTTAGACCCAGCGCTGGAGAATCCAACAGAAGGAATCCGTCCCAAAGCGCCAGGGATGAAATATACGCATTATGCGCCGCGAGGGGAGCTTACACTGGTAGAGCTGTGTGATGATACAAGACGGCGGATACAGGACAGCCGGGAACGCGGAAAACAGGAAGGCGGATTGCCGGAAACGGAGAGCGGAGAAGTGCGGGCACTGCAGCAGCCGGTAATTCTGCGCATATGCTCACTGGCAGATGAAAAGCGGAAGGCGGGATACCGGGTAGGGATTATGGCCTCGAAGGAGACACTGACGGCTTATGCCGGACATGCGGATGTGGTAATCGGTGTCGGTGACCGCAGTGCGTTTTGTACCGTGGCGGCAGGACTTTATGCCGCATTGAGGGATTTTGATACGGCAGGCGTGGACTATATTTATGCGGAGAGCTTTTATGGTGACGGGCTTGGCTATGCGGTAATGAACAGGCTGTTAAAGGCAGCAGGGCAGAGGGTTATTTATGTATAGTTTATACACAAGGGGGATAAACTTACAAAGGAAAGGAAGATAAATGATGATAGCATTAGGTTGTGACCAGGGTGGATATCTTCTCATGCAAAAGGTGAAGAGACATTTGGAAGAAAGAGGTTTGGAATATAAGGATTTTGGCTGTTATTCCGAGGAATCTGTGGATTATCCGCTATATGCCAAAAAGGCGGCCGGAGCGGTTGCCGGAGGGGAATGTGACAGAGGAATTTTAATCTGCGGTACGGGAATCGGCATTTCCATTGCGGCGAATAAGGTAAAAGGGATTCGGGCGGCGCTGTGCCACGACTGCTTTAGCGCGGCGGCTACCAGAGAGCATAACGATGCCAATATGCTGGCAATGGGTGGAAGGGTTATCGGCGAGGGCCTTGCGCTGAAGATAGTGGACACTTTTTTGGACACGCCTTTTTCCAATGAAGAACGGCATGTGCGCAGGAATAATATGCTTGAGGACTGACGGGTAACAGGCAGCAGTTGCACGGATAATACCAGATGATGGACGGTGATATAGATGAAAATGCTGGCGCTGATTTCTCAGCTTGCCATTGCCATGCTGACGGCGGTTTTGATTAGCGGAGCAGTCGGTTATGGTATTGACTCGTATTTCGGGACCAATATATTTATTTTTTTTCTGATACTGGGCGTGGCCGGCGGATATAAGGCCTGTTATAATATTATCTGTAAGTTTTTGGGCAGGCGGAGTCTGTTTGAGAGTGATACGGACAAAGAACAGGAGCAAAAATAAAAGGCGGAAGCCTTTTAAAAAAACATTTTTGCTGGAAGAAATATCAAATAATGAGAAAAAATGTGTATTTTCCATGGACATATGCCCGGAAAAAATGTATAATTATTACTGTATTTTTATGGGGAATTAAGATTGGACGATTGAGTTGAGATGAAGCAGATTAAAGAGACAATGACGGGTTTTCTAATCGGAATAACAGTCTATGTGCTGGTAATCGAGGTTGTAGGAATTTTCTTTTCGGAAGATGTTTTTTCCTATACATTAGGTCTGCTGTTTGGGGCTGCCGTTGCTGTCGCTTTGATTTTTCATATGGCGCACACATTGGACAATGCTCTGGATATGCCGGAGGCACAAGCGGTAAAATATACAAGGCGGCAGAGCTTTTTGCGGCTGGCAGTAATGCTGTGCGCAATGATAGCGGCCCTTATGGTACAAAGATTTAATTTTATCACCGTGGTGCTTGGCATGCTGGGCTTGAAGATTGGTGCACTGATTGCTCCTTTTTTTTTAAAGCGGCTGTATCCAGATAGCTTTGTGACTAAGGAAGAGCTTTTGGAGATGGAAGATGAAGCCGCGGATATAGAGAAAGACAGTGAGTAGTTTGTTTTTCCGTATATAAAAACGCATAAGCGCTTTTCATATAACTTCCGGTAGTGTTTACTGCTGCCGGAGAGGGCAGAAGTTTTTTTGCCCGGCAAGAATACAAGAGAAAGGAAGGTGAAAGAATGGGTTATGGAATGGTACCGATGCTGTTGGCAGCAGACGAAGAAGTGGATTTTTCGATTCATCATTTGCTGGCATACGAGTTTATGGGGCAGACGGTATATATTACATCATCGCATGTGTGTATGCTGATCATTTTTGCAGTCATCATGATTTTTGCTTTGGTTGCACGGAATAAGTTTATGCACGCAGACGAGATTCCTACGGGATTTCAGAATATTGTGGAATTTGCCGTGGAAACTCTTCAGGGTTTTGTCCATTCATCTATGGGCGAGCATGCGAAAAAGTATACGAACTATGTGGGAACATTGTTCTTATTTGTACTTTTTTCCAACATCTCCGGTCTGTTTGGGCTAAGACCACCAACTGCCGATTATGGAACCACATTCAGCCTGGCACTGATTACGTTTGTTATGATTCAATATAATAATTTCAAATATAACAGGCTTGGTGCAATTACAGGATTATTCCAGCCGATATGGTTCCTGTTCCCGATTAACCTTATCGGTGAAATTGCCACGCCGGTTTCCATGTCCTTGCGTTTGTTTGGTAACGTGATGGCGGGTACGGTTATGATGGCACTTTATTATGGGTTGCTTCCAATCTTTGCCAAGGTCGGCATTCCGGCTGCACTGCATGTCTATTTTGACTTGTTTTCCGGTGCAATACAGGCATATGTATTCTCGATGCTGACAATGGTATTTATAACCCAGAAGATAGAGGGGGATTAATGAGATATCATTTTCCTTCTTCAAAGCCTGTGGACGATAGGACACAGGGCTTAAATATCACAAATTTAACGAAATAATGGAGGTATAATTTCTATGGAACAGATTACTAACGAAGGTTTAATTTTAGCTTGTTCAACAATTGGTGCAGGTTTGGCGATGATTGCAGGTATCGGACCCGGTGTTGGTCAGGGATATGCGGCAGGACAGGGTGCAGCAGCAGTAGGACGCAATCCGGGAGCAAAGGGCGATATCATGTCTACCATGCTTTTAGGACAGGCGGTAGCAGAGACGACAGGTCTGTACGGTTTGGTTGTGGCATTGCTGTTAATGTATGGTAATCCGATGTTATCCAGATTCTTGAAGCTGTAGTCGCGAAAGCCGAAAGTGCTTAAGTGAAGACAATCAGGTAGGAAAGAATCTAGGAAAGGAGGATAGCTCTTTGATGAATACGATATTAAACCTTGGAGCAAATGCAATGTTGTTGACAGATGGCCACATTTTTGAATTGAATGCCCAGCTGATTAACGATGTTATCATTCAGGGTATCGCAATATTTATCCTCTTTCTCTTCCTTTCATATGTTTTGTTTGAGCCGGTGAAGAAGGTGCTTGCAAACAGAACAGAGAAGATAAAAAATGATATCGAGGCGGCAGCACAGAACAAAGAAGAAGCCGAAGCGATGAAAGCAGAGTATGACGAGAAGATTAAGTCTATCGAGAAAGAGAGAGAAGAAATCTTAGCTTCCGCACGCAGAAAGGCTCAGAAAAGGGAAGCGGAGATTGTGGAAGAGGCAAATGCAGAAGCGGAAAGAATGATAAATCGTGCCAATCAGGAAATCGAGCTGGAAAAGAGCAAGGTATCTGATGATATGCGCAAGGAGATTGTTCGTGTGGCGACTGCTATGGCTGCAAAGATAATTGAGCAGCAGATTGATGAGAGCAAGCAGGATGCTTTAATAGAGGACACTTTGAAGGAAATGGGTGGTAGTACATGGCTAAGCAGGTAAGTAAAACCTACGGAAGTGCACTTTTTGAAGTGGCTATGGAGAAAAATGCCTTAGACACCATATTAGAAGAGGTACTTTTTGTAAAGCAGACGTTTCTTGAAAACGAAGAGTTAAATAAGCTTTTGCTCCACCCGAACATTGAAAAGGAAGAGAAGAAAAGCGTAATCGAGAAAATCTACAAGGGTAAAGTGTCAGATGAGATTACCGGTCTTATGACAATGTTGGTTGACAAAGGTCATTTAAAGGATTTTGTTCCTGTGTTTGATTATGTGATTGCGGCGATTAAAGAGGAAAAGGGTATCGGTATTGCGTACATTTCCTCGGCCGTGAGTTTAAGCAGTGAACAGAGACAGAAGATTGAGCGAAGGCTTCTTGATACCACAAAGTATAAGGAGATAGAGGGCGTATATCAGGTGGACAAGGATTTGATTGGCGGCCTGATTATCCGTATTTCCGATACAGTTGTGGACAGCAGTTTGAGGACACAGATTGCAAATTTATCAAAGTCCCTGTTGTAGAACAGGGAAGCAGGTTATGACATTACGGTTATACCTGCTGATTATAATATGACAGAGAGAGGGTGCTAAATTTCCATGAATTTAAAACCAGAAGAAATCAGTTCTGTAATTAAGGAACAGATTAAGAATTATTCTAAGGAATTAGAGACCTCCCAAGTTGGTACTGTTATTCAGGTGGCAGATGGTATTGCCCGCGTGCATGGTCTGGAAAATGCAATGCAGGGTGAGCTGTTAGAATTCCCCGGGGAAGTTTACGGAATGGTAATGAACCTGGAGGAGGATAATGTGGGTGCCGTACTGCTCGGTGCTAATAAGAATATCAACGAAGGAGATACCGTTAAAACTACGGGCAGAGTGGTTGAGGTTCCGGTTGGCGACGGAATGTTAGGACGTGTTGTCAATGCACTTGGTCAGCCGATTGACGGTAAGGGACCGATTAAGTCGGACAAGACAAGACCGATTGAGAGAGTTGCTTCCGGTGTTATTTCCCGTAAGTCGGTAGATACACCTTTACAGACAGGTATCAAGGCGATTGATGCCATGGTTCCAATCGGAAGAGGACAAAGAGAGTTGATTATCGGTGACCGTCAGACAGGTAAGACGGCTATCGCAATCGATACGATTATTAACCAGAAAGGACAGGGTGTATATTGTATCTATGTTGCTATCGGACAGAAGGCTTCTACCGTTGCCAACATTGTGAAATCCCTGACCGAATACGGGGCAATGGATTACACTACGATTGTTGCATCGACTGCTTCCGAGCTGGCTCCGCTGCAGTATATTGCGCCATATGCAGGCTGTGCGATCGGTGAAGAGTGGATGGAGGCCGGAAAAGACGTGCTGGTAATCTATGATGATTTGTCCAAGCATGCTACGGCATATCGTACACTTTCGCTGCTGCTGAGAAGACCGCCGGGACGTGAGGCATATCCTGGTGACGTATTCTATCTGCATTCCAGATTATTGGAGCGTGCAGCAAAGTTAAATGATGAATTAGGAGGAGGTTCTTTGACGGCTCTTCCGATTATTGAAACACAGGCAGGTGATGTATCTGCTTATATTCCGACCAATGTAATTTCCATTACTGACGGTCAGATTTATCTGGAAACAGAAATGTTTAATGCCGGTTTCCGTCCGGCGATTAACGCAGGTCTTTCCGTTTCCCGTGTCGGTGGTGCCGCACAGATCGGAGCGATGAAGAAGATTGCTTCTCCGATTCGTACCGAGCTTGCACAGTACCGTGAATTGGCGGCATTCTCCCAGTTCGGTTCGGAGCTGGACGATGATACAAAGGACCGTCTGGCGCAGGGTGAAAGAATTAAGGAGATGTTAAAGCAGCCGCAGTATAAGCCGAT
Organism: Clostridium sp.; assembly: GCA_023666975.1. Next base: position 40,697 of record JAMPAW010000007.1, on the reverse strand, counting down.
GCCGGTTGAGAAACAGGTTGTGATTATTTATGCAGCGACGAAGCGTTATTTGATTGACGTTCCCGTGGAGGAGATTCTTGATTTTGAGAAGGGCTTGTTTGAGTTTGTGGATACACAGTATCCGGAAATCTTTTCAAAAATCCGGGAAGAGAAGAAACTGACTCCTGAACTGGAGGAGAATCTTGACACGGCAATCACCGCTTTCAAGGAACAGCGTAACAGTTAGCAGATTATTGAGAAAGAGGTGAATTGTCTTGGCTTCCATGAGAGATATAAAAAGGCGGAAAGAAAGCGTTGCCAGTACCGGTCAGATTACCAAGGCAATGAAGCTGGTTTCCACCGTTAAGCTTCAGAAAGCGAAGGCCAGAGCAGAGAGTAACAAACCGTATTTTTCACTTTTATATGATACCATGTGTTCAATTCTTGCCAGGAGCAGTGATATTGACCATCGGTATTTAGGGGCAAGTGATTCCAAGAGGAAGGCGGTTATCGCCATAACCTCTAACCGGGGACTTGCCGGTGGTTATAATAATAACATTGTGAAAGAGATTGCGACGGCATTTACTCCCGAAGATACGGATATCTATGCGTTGGGTAGGAAAGGTTTGGAGGGACTTTCCAGAAAAGGCTTCCGCATTGCGGAGGACTATTCGGAGGTCATGAATGAACCGCTGTATGCCGATGCAATCCATATCGGTAAAAATGTGCTTGCGTCCTATGAGGACGGCGAAGTGGGAGAGATATATCTTGCGTATACCAGCTTTAAAAACACAGTGGTGCAGGAGACGAATATCATTAAACTTCTGCCGATTGACGTCAACGAGATTATGCAAGATGTGAAAATCGATGTCCTTACTCCGATGAATTATGAGCCGGAGGCAGACGAAGCTTTGGATATGATTATTCCAAAATATATAAACAATATACTTTACGGTGCATTTATCGAGGCAATTGCCAGTGAAAATGGTGCCCGTATGCAGGCGATGGACTCTGCGACCAAAAATGCAGAGGATATGATTGCCGATTTGTCCCTGAAATATAACCGTGCCCGTCAGGGTTCTATTACCCAGGAGCTGACCGAGATTATAGCAGGCGCAGAGGCGATAAGCTAAACTGGAACGAAGTGAAAGCGAAGTCGCACTGCAAAAGTGGGACAGAAGTCGCAGTGCTAATAGGTAACAATAAATTTTTAGTAAGGAGAAAAAATATGGCAGAAAAAAATGTCGGTAAAATCACTCAGATTATCGGTGCCGTATTAGACATTAAATTCAGTGAAGGCGAACTTCCTGAAATCAATGATGCGATTACGATTGCAACAAAAGACGGCGGGGAGTTAACCGTTGAGGTTTCCCAGCATCTAGGTGACGATACTGTAAAATGTATTGCCATGGGACCGACAGACGGTCTGGTTCGTGGCATGGAGGCTGTAGCCACTGGTGCACCGATTACCGTGCCGGTAGGCGAGAATACATTGGGACGTATCTTTAATGTGTTAGGCCAGCCGATTGATAATAAGCCGGCTCCGGATTGCAAAGAACATTTTCCTATTCACAGAAAAGCGCCGGAATTTTCCGAGCAGGCAACGGATACGGAAATGCTGGAGACGGGTATCAAAGTAGTAGATTTGCTTTGCCCTTATCAGAAGGGTGGTAAAATCGGACTGTTCGGTGGTGCAGGAGTAGGTAAAACGGTATTAATTCAGGAGTTAATCCGTAACATTGCTACAGAGCACGGCGGATATTCCGTGTTCACCGGTGTAGGTGAGCGTACCAGAGAGGGTAATGACCTCTACAATGAAATGACGGAGTCCGGCGTTATCAACAAAACGACGATGGTGTTTGGTCAGATGAATGAGCCGCCGGGAGCAAGAATGAGAGTTGGTTTGACCGGTCTTACGATGGCGGAATATTTCCGTGACCAGGGTGGTAAAGATGTGCTGCTCTTTATTGATAATATTTTCCGTTTTACTCAGGCGGGTTCTGAGGTTTCCGCGTTGCTTGGACGTGTTCCTTCTGCGGTTGGATATCAGCCGACGCTGCAGACGGAGATGGGCGCTCTACAGGAGCGTATTACTTCCACAAAGAGCGGTTCGATTACTTCCGTACAGGCTGTCTATGTGCCTGCGGACGACTTGACCGACCCGGCACCGGCTACTACATTTGCTCATCTGGACGCAACGACCGTGCTTTCCCGTTCCATTGTGGAGCTGGGTATTTATCCGGCGGTTGATCCGTTGGAGTCTACCTCCAGAATATTGGACCCAAAGATTGTCGGAGAAGAGCACTATCAGGTTGCCCGTGACGTGCAGGAGATTTTGCAGAAGTACAAGGAGCTGCAGGATATTATTGCCATTCTCGGTATGGACGAATTGTCCGAGGAGGATAAGCTGGTGGTATCCCGTGCAAGAAAGATTCAGAGATTCTTGTCCCAGCCGTTCTTCGTAGCAGAGCAGTTTACCGGAACCAGCGGTAAATATGTACCGATTTCAGAAACAATCCGTGGATTTAAGGAAATTATCGAAGGTAAGCATGATGATATTCCGGAGGGTTATTTCTTAAATGCAGGAACCATTGATGATGTACTTGCAAAGGTGAAATAGGAATTTAAGAGATAATCGATTGAGAGAAAAAGGAGAATACGCATGGCAGAAAGTATGAAATTAAAAATCGTGGCTCCTGAGCGTATATTCTATGAAGGAGATAGCTCATTTCTGGAATTTACCACTACGGAGGGTGATATGGGTATTTACCCGAACCATATTCCGTTGACGGCTATTATTGCACCGGGTGTTCTTCGAATCCATGAAAATGATACCGTGAAAGAGGCAGCATTAATGTCCGGTTTTATTGAGATTTTACAGGATTCTGTCACCGTGCTGGCAGAGAGTGTAGAGTGGCCGGACGAGATCGATGCAAACCGCGCAAAGGAGGCGGAGATTCGCGCCAGACGTCGGATTGAAGACGGGTCAGGCGTAGATATGAACCGTGCAGAATTGGCACTGAAAAAATCTATTATCCGCCAGAGACTGGCGGCAAGATAAATGTAATAATCATAAGGGCGGTCCCGTTTCGGGGCCGCCTTTGCTATATCATGGGGACGGATATCTTAAGATTTTCTTCACATTTTATTGGAGAATTTCGTAAATATTGTTTGGTACGATACTTCAGGAAAATTAAGAATATATGAAATTTGCCCGGTGTATATTGTGAATTTTGCAAACCTGAAGTATAGTAGAAATGAGGTGAAGGAATGAAAGTATTGGTTTGTGACGATGACAGGGAAATCGTAGAGGCAGTGTCGATTTATCTGGAGCAGGAGGGATTTTCGGTAGTGCCTGCTTATAACGGAAAGGAAGCACTGAAAATAGCACAGCAGCAGGAGATACATTTAATTATTCTGGATATTATGATGCCGGAGTTAGACGGAATCCATGCGTTGTTAAAGCTCAGGGAGGAGAGTTCTATTCCGGTGATTCTGCTGTCGGCAAAGTCGGAGGACGTGGACAAGATTCTCGGATTGAATGTAGGGGCTGACGACTATGTGACAAAGCCGTTTAATCCGTTAGAGCTTGTGGCAAGAGTGAAATCCCAGCTGCGGCGCTATACAAAGCTTGGCGGTATTGAGACGGAAAACAGCGAGCATATTCTGGTAAACGGTGCAATCACCCTTGACAGAGAGCAGAAGCTGGTAACTGTGGACGGAGAGCCGGTCAAGCTGACGCCGACGGAGTTCAAAATTTTACAGCTGTTAATGGAGAATGTGGGAACGGTGTTTTCTTCGGCGCAGATTTATGAGCGTATCTGGGAGGAAGATGCCTATGCCACGGATAATATTGTCTCTGTACATATCCGGAGAATCCGGGAAAAGATTGAAATTAATCCCAAGAATCCGGATTATGTGAAGGTGATGTGGGGTGTGGGCTACCGCATGGAAAAGAAGTAATATGCACGATTGACACCGGACTATGCAAATTTCTGACACAACAAAGAAAGGAATTTTGCCATGGAAGAAAACAACAAAAAAAGCAGATTATCTTACAGCAGAGAGGGTAAGCGGTTTCGCGGTCTCCTGTGTATGCTGACCTTTTTGGTCTTCATTTTTTGCATGCTCTTTGTCGTAGACGGAGTGGACACATATGGGACAGAGATTATCACAAACCCGCAAAAAGATTACCGTGAAACGGATTCCTATGCGTCGCAGCTGCAGAGCGAAATGGAAGATCTCTTATATAATATACAGGAGGCGGGGCAGGCGAGGGATACAACGGTCACGATTACTGATGCCGGTAAGAAGAAGTCCTATAAGCTGGACCTGAATGAGCTTCGCGAAGAAGAGGTGAGCATAGAACAGTGTCTTAGGGATTATCGGGTGACGACCAAAAAGGAGAGCATAGATATAGAGGATTATCCGGATATCAGCAGATATTTGAAACGTGCTTACGTGCGGGATAATTATTTGTATCTGGATACGGACGATTTCATCAGCCTGTTTGAGGCGGACGGGTACATCAATACCGGATACCGTTTTTCCAGTGACTTCACGCAGAAGGCTTATTTTATCTTTGACTATGAGGGCAGCTATATTCAAGATGTGCTTAATGACAATCAGCTCAACTCAGAGATAGTACAATACGATTTGAGCGATGAACAGTATGCAGTATATGACCCGGAGACCGGCACGTTCTATTCTGTGTGGGACGAATATTTTGATCCCATGGGAAGCTATATATACCGGATAGGCGATTTGGCTAAATATATAGAGACAGATGATATTAACGGTATCCGCTATGACAGTATCATTATCCCGATGCTGCGGTGCCATAATTATGAAATGACGGATTTGGTCGATGCTGTATTGGAAGAATATGACTTTGTGCAGAGAGCAAAGAGTTATCTCGATACCTGCGCAGTCTTCGGCATTTACTATTCGCTTACCTATGAGGATAAAACCTATTCCAATGCGGACAGTGAAGATATTGCCAAACAGGAATACAGCTACCGGCTGATAAAAAAAGATGTTCAGGAATATGTGCTTTTAAACGGTGACGGGACGCCTTTGTCAGAAAGCGATCCGCTTAACAAATGGTATTTAAACAATGACGAATGGCTGCATGCCTGTATGGAGGATTACCCCGCAGGGACCGAGCTGTTCTATAGCATTGCTCCGGGTATGGAGGACGGATTGAGCAGCTATATCGCAGAGTATTCCTATTTTGTCTACACCCCTTTGTTTCTGCTGATAGCGGGAGCTGCCCTGATTCTTCTGGTCATACAGGCAGTGTGGCTGATTCGCACAACCGGAAGGGAGAGCAGGGAAGATACACAGATACACCTTAACCGGTTTGACTGCTTAGCCACGGAAATCTGGCTGGTCTGCGGGGTTGCTTTATTAGGCGTTTGGCTGCTGGGATTTATTGTGCTTCGGAGGGGTAATGTTATTTTGTCGTTACAGACGGCAGCAGTACCCTTTGCCTTTTGCTTCATGATGCTTACACTGAGCTTTGCCAGAAGGGTGAAGGCGAAGAATTTATGGTCTGGTTCACTGCTGTACAGGGTGGTTCGGTATTTTCGCAGAGAGGAAGAGTCGGAAAGCACTGCCCCGAAGTCGCTGGCAACGAAATGTGTAAGGTCGGCTGCCAACGGGATAAAACATTGCAGGGACGCATATCGGCAGCTTTCCGGTACGACGAGATTTACTATCGGGGTGGCCATATATATGTTGATCAGTTGTGTGCTGATTATGGAAACTTATGTGATGACTCTGGACGAAGCCGGTGAACCCATGGTGGCGATTGATTTCCTCTGGCTGCTGATGGCAATTGTTTTCATGCGGAGAATTATCCGTGATACCGATACCTTAGTGGCGGGAGTGGAGGAGATCACTGCAGGCAATCTGGACTACAAAATTACACTGGAGGGGAAGGAGCCTTTATATCAGGAGCTGACGGACGGTATCAATCATATCGGAGACGGTTTAAAGGTGGCAGTCGAGACATCGCTCAAGGACGAGAGAATGAAAACGGAGCTGATTACCAACGTGTCCCATGATTTGAAGACACCATTGACTTCAATTATCAATTATATTAATCTGTTAAAGACGGAGAAGATGCCGACATCGGAGGCGGAGCATTACATTGAAGTACTGGACGCCAAGGCACAGCGGTTAAAGCAGCTTACCGAAGATTTGGTAGAGGCGGCAAAGGCGACTTCCGGGAACATTGAAATGGAAATGGTGCCGCTTGCATTTGATGAGCTGATGAAACAGGCATTGGGAGAATTTGAGGATAAGTTTGCTACCAGAAATCTGACCGTCATCGCACGTTATCCGGAGGAACCTGCTCTGATTATGGCAGACGGGAGGAGAGTGTTCCGGATTCTGGAAAACATACTGCAAAATGCGTATAAATATGCGTTGGCGGGAACCAGAATATATGCAGATTTATCTAATAATAGGGGAGAGATAATTTTTACGCTGAAAAATGTTTCCGCCGCAGTGCTGAATATCAGTCCCGATGAACTGATGGAGCGTTTTACCAGGGGAGACGCATCGAGGACAACGGAGGGAAGCGGACTGGGACTTTCCATTGCCAAGGATTTAACCCGGCTGCAAAATGGCAGTCTGGAAATTATACTTGACGGAGATTTGTTTAAGGTAATTGTCACTTTTCCCGAATTTGTAAAAGACGCTTCGGAGTGACACACATAAATCACATAAGGCGGGCATATAATATTAGTTGAGTGCTGCGCAGACCAGGCATTGGGTGATATGGCAATAACAAATAGAAGCAATGAAAATGATCAATATTCAGGAGGTAAACTATGCGGGTAGGATTGACACAGATGGATATCGTCTGGGAGGACAAGGAAAAAAATATGGCAAAGGCAGAAAAGCTGATGGAACAGGCGGCCGGGCAGAAGGTGGATTTACTGGTGTTTCCGGAAATGACACTGACCGGATTTACGATGAATACTGTCCTTGCAGGCGAAGAAATGCTGTTTTCTCCTACCCTGCGCTTCTTTAAAGATGCCTCACGCAAATACCATATGGCGATGGCCTTTGGCTTTGTCGAGGATTTCGGCGGAGAATATTACAATAAGCTGATGATTGTATCGGAGGGAAGGATTATCTATGACTATGACAAAATCCACCCGTTTACTTATGGGGAAGAGGGCGAACATTACATTGGTGGACACGAAGTGAAATCCGTGATGCTGAAGGATATGGAGCTTTCCGGTTTTGTCTGTTACGATTTGCGTTTTCCGGAGATTTTTCAGGCCGTGTCGGAGCGTGCGGATATGATTTTAGTGATTGCCAACTGGCCCAGGGAGCGGGTGTTGCATTGGGAGACGCTGCTTCGGGCGAGAGCGATAGAAAACCAGTGCTATGTGATCGGGGTCAACCGGACGGGAAAAGGGAATGGATTGGACTATGTGGAGAGTTCCATGGCATTTGACCCGTTAGGCGACAGGCTGACAAAGGCGCACAGCAAATCTGAGTTAATGGTGGTGGACGTAGAGCCGGGGACGGTCAGGGAAGTCAGGGAGCGTTACCCGTTCAAGGCGGACCGCCAGCTGGAATTATATGAGGAATTTTATACAAAGCATATCAAAGAAACGGCAGCCGGTGCATGACAAGCATCGACTGCCGTTCCATTTGCAGGATAAAAGGTAAGTCCGGCTGAAGTGTTTTATAAATAGTGATATATTCCATAAATCACTAAAAGATGTAACGGATAAAACCAGTAAAAAAACATTTTCACGGAAGGCCCGCGTTTGCCGTTATACAGCGCAATCGGTATCAGGGCAAGGGCGCCATACAACTCCCATGTTCCCCAAAACAGATAGAGAATCAATGTGCAGAGCAGGCACCGTACAAGCGGTGTATTTCTTGTGACATAGAACATACAGATTAACAGGACACCGCCTGTGCCGTAATCGCAGTGTACAAAATAGGCGGCAGCCCAGGTGAGGATTAGCGGAATCACAAACCGCCGCTGCTTGTTCATTTCCTCCAGACAGAAGATGGCAAGCAGTCCCAAAGCAAGCGTGATGAATACGTTTTGCTTTGGCCAGTAAAAGAGCGTTTTGTAGAACGCAAGGTCAAAGGGTATCTCGGATAAAACGGCAAAGATAGAAAGGCGGATTAAATAATTTAAATGATTTCTTGTATGATAAAAGCCCTCAACAATTAAAAAACAGAAAATGGGAAAAGCAATCCGTCCGATATGCCGGTACACAGGCTCTGACGGAAAAAACACATAGCCGATATGGTCTATCGCCATGCAGATAATCGCAATTATCTTCAGTGTAAAGTTGTTAAAACATTTGAAACCACTGCGTTCCATTAGCAGATTCCATCCTTTCATCTATGAATTTCGATAAAAGTATAACAAATACAGAGCCGGAAAACAACAATTTCTTTATAATGGTAAAAATTATTTTAGGTTTTCGGTAGCATTTATAAAGAAAACTTGTTATAATAATATTCAATAGTGCCTTGATACGTTTTGTGAACTTAGGAAAGGAGATATTTTTACTATGGCGAGAGAAGAGAGATTCAAGACCGTATCCTTCGGTGGATATGATAAAGTGGCTGTGGACGAGTTTATTGAGGAGATGAAAAAATCCCACCTACAGGATATTGCTGATTTGAAGCAGACGATTAGTAAATTAAGTGAAACGGTTAAGAGCCTGCAGCTGGTTAAGGACAGCATGAATTCCGAATCCAATCAGGCGATTGAGAATATGCAGAAATATAACGAATCCCTGCAGAATGAGCTGGAGAAGGCCAACCGTAAGCTGGCGGAGCAGCAGGAGAACAACAAGGGATATTCTGATAAGCTGGAGATTATCTCCAAGACACTGGTAGAGACAAATGAGCGCTGTGATGTATTGTTGAAGGATGCCGAGGCCAAGAGCAAGCAGATGGTGGAAGAGGCAGAGGAGAAGAGCAAGGAGATGCTGATTATTGCCAAGGAAGAAAGCGACAGAATGATGAATGACGCCAAGACACAGAGCAGCACGATGATGGAAGAGGCGGAGAGGAACAGCAGGAATCTGATTGAGGATTCCGAAAAGCAGAGTGCCAGCATTTTGCGCCGTGCTGAAGATGAGAGAGATACGCTCCGTGTTCGTGCCGAGGAGGAGTACAAGCAGTCTGTGGCAAAGACCAACGCAGAGTGTCAGCAGATGATCGAAGAGGCAGAGGCGGAGAAAGAGAAGATGCTTTCCGAGGCGCAGGAGAAGGTTACTTCGATTCGCGGCTCCATGAAGAGAGAATGTGCGAATGTCAGCAATTATATGGCGAGCTTGATGGAATCCGTGGAGGGTGTTGTCAAGGCATGTAATGAGACAAAGGTCATCAGCGATAAGGTATTCGGAATCGATACCTCGAAGGGAAAGTTAGCACTGCCAGATGAGGAATCGGACGAGATTCCGCAGATTCGCTTTAATGAGGAGTAGTGGTGAGGAGTTATTGCCTATGGATGCAAAACGAGTTGAGATATATAAACAATTTGCACAATATTTGGAATATCCAATGGTTGTTTTTGAAGCAGAGTCCGGTCGTGTGTTAGAGATTAATTATGAGGCGGAGGTGCTGTTAGGCAGCCCGGTGGAGAATATTCAGATTGAACCCGGACGGGCATTTACCAAGCTGAACTTCTGGGAGCTTTTGCATGGGAAGAAGAGCCTGATGTGGCACAGAATCCGTATGATGGCCGATGACCGGGAATTTCTGGTCAGCGGACTGGTGAACGAGGCTGTGGTGGAGGATAAAACGATCTATACGCTGCTGTTTGAGCGCCGTGCGGATTTGAATATCGGAAGTCTTACGCTGGAGCGGATTGTGGACCATGCCGGACTTGTTGCGATTCATTTAAGCAGGATCGAGAACGGATATCAGGTGGAATATGTATCGAGGAACGTGAACCAGTACGGATATACAAGAGCGCAGTTTTACGAGAAATTATTATCCGTGGCGGATATCCTGTGTGCGGAGGACAGAGAAGCCGTTCACGCAGTTATCGCCAAAGATACGGCGGCGCATGTCGGGGAAAATTCCCTGGAATGCCGATTGTTGACCGAGGAGCGGGAGCTGATTCCCGTGCGTTTGCTGATACATTATATTTATAACGATTACGGAGAATCCACGGACTATGAGATTTTGATGATGGATTTGCGGGAGGAGTACCGCAAGAGCAGTGAGAACCGCTATTTAAGCCTTGCTGTATCCAAAATGAAGAACGTAGTTCTGGTTAAGTCATATAAAGGGGACCGCCGCACACTCAAATATATTTCACCGAATGCGGGTATGGTGGGAATGAACGTGGAGGCTTTACAGAACGGATATAAGCTGACAGAGGACTATATTTATCCCGAAGACAGAGACGGGGTGATAGATGCTATTTATCAGGCGATAGACAGCGGTGTGATGGATTATGTTCATCAATATCGCATGGTGAGAGACGACGGGAAACGGATATGGGTGGAGAATGTAGTTACCGTTACCAGAATATCTGACGGTGAGGCGGAGATATCCTTTTTGCTGACGGATATTACCGAGCAGAAGGAGATGGAGGAGGAGCTGGCGGAGACTATGCGGATTTCCGAGGCTTCCAAAGAGACGGAAAGAGCACACGGAACAGATGTGGCAGATATTGATACAAGCGGTAAGGAGCTGTCCGAACAGTTTGAGCTGATGGCGGAGACGTTGAGCCGGAATGCGGATTACTATACAGTAGTGCTGGCTGCAAACGGGAAGATTATGACCAATCCTGCCGGTCCGGCAAGTGATTTGGGTCAATTTTATGATATATTTGAGCGGCCGTCCTTTAAGGAGCGTTTTCAGACGCTTTCCGGGCAGGCGAAGGAGGAAATGCTTCCGCAGAGCATTAGCTTTGACATGGATTCATTTACTGTGCATATGGTGCTGGCACCGTTGACATCGGCAGCCAATATTGTTGCGTACTGGGTGCTGGCCAGTTTTGCTGAGAATGGGAAAGAGGTTGTAGAGGCCGTTGCCGACCAGCAGTGGAAGCTGGCAAACAGTATTGTCAGAGGATTTTTTGTCGATGAGGAGATTCGCCGGGAGAGCCACCATGGCAGACTGCTGGAAATGCAGCTTCACAAGGAGCAGGAGGAACGCGTGGCCGTGGAGGATATCGTAAGTGCACTGACCAGAGAGGGAGAATCCGCACTTGGTGAAATGTGCCAGAAGGCAGGACTTTATCTGTCTCTTGAGAATATTGGCTTATATATAGAGAATAAAGAAATGGAAAAGGTGGAAACCTACTTTGTATGGAATCCGGCAGGCGACCATACAGAGCTTTTGCATGAACTGGCAGTATCGGAGGCCGAGTACCAGGAAATCTGCAAGCAGTTCCGGGATAAGCCGGTGATAGCAGTGGACAAAAGATCAGATGAGAGTACAATCAAAAAGCGTTTACGGCAGGCGGAAATGAGTGCGATTATGCTGGTGCAGCTTCCGTTTACCGGCAAACTGCAGGGGTATATGGTCTTTATCGATGACACGCATGGCCGTGAATTTGATAAGAGGGATGTACATTTTGCACAGACAGCGGCTAAGCTTTTTGCCGGAGTGATACAAAACAGCAGACGCAGACAGAAGGCAGATGTGCTTCATGAAGGTTTTCTGGATACCTACAATCATATCCGGGATGCGGTATTTGTCAAAAACAGCCGTTCCGGCGAAATTGTATTTGCCAACAAGTCGATGGACAAGCTTTTTGGTTATAGTCTGGTGGGAATGCAGGCCGGGGACGTTGTGGTGGATCAGATGGAGCAGTACCGCAATGTACAGGGAATCCGCAAACGTCTGATAGCCGGAAGAAAGGTTACAAAATGGCAGAGCTATCTGAAAGAATTGGACCAGATTATGAATATTGTTGAGGTGAATCTGGACACAATAAACGGTACAGATTACAGTCTCGTTATTCTGAAAAAGAACAAAAACAAGGATAAAGCAAAAGACAAGATATAAAGAAATAAGTGATTTATGACGATATATATCGGAAAGGAGTATGGACATGGCAAGTTCAGACATAGGAATTGACTTGGGTACAGCCAGTATCCTTGTATATGTAAGGGGAAAGGGTGTTGTACTGAAGGAACCGTCTGTGGTGGCATTTGACCGTGATACTAACCGCATTAAGGCGATTGGCGAGGAGGCCCGGCTGATGCTTGGAAGGACACCGGGTAATATTATAGCAGTGAGGCCGTTAAGGCAGGGCGTAATTTCCGATTACCGGATTACCGAGAAAATGCTGAAATATTTTATTCAGAAGGCAGTGGGGAAGAGTTTCTTTGGCAGGCGGCCGAGAATTTCTGTCTGTGTGCCGAGCGGTGTGACGGAAGTAGAGAAGAAAGCGGTTGAGGATGCAACTTATCAGGCAGGAGCAAGAGACGTGTCCATTATTGAGGAGCCAGTGGCGGCAGCTATCGGAGCGGGGATTGACATTGCCAGACCATGTGGTAATATGATTGTAGATATTGGTGGCGGTACAGCGGATATTGCCGTCATTTCTCTGGGTGGTACCGTGGTCAGCACGTCCATTAAGACGGCGGGAGATGATTTCGACGAGGCGATTGTCCGTTATATGCGCAAGAAGCATAACCTGTTGATTGGCGAGAGTACGGCAGAAGAGATTAAGATTAAGATTGGTACCTGTTATCGCCGTCCGGAGAATCTGACACTGGATATCAGAGGGCGTAATTTGGTGACAGGACTTCCCAGAACGGTTACCGTGACCTCGGAGGAGACCGTGGAGGCGTTGGAGGAAGTGACGGAACAGATTATAGAGGCAGTACATTCTGTATTGGAGAAGACACCGCCGGAGCTGGCGGCGGATATTGCGGACAGAGGTATCGTGCTGACCGGTGGTGGAGCAATGCTTCACGGTTTGGAAGAACTGATAGAGGAGGAAACCGGTATTACGACGATGACGGCGGAGGATCCCATGACCTGCGTGGCAATCGGAACCGGTAAATATATAGAATTCCTGAGCGGAGTTTTGGAGGAAGCATAATCCAGAGATAAGCACAGGAGGAACCAGGAGATAATCCAGAGAAAAGGAGTGAGATAATGGTAAGAGGTCTTTACACAGCGTGGACCGGTATGGTGAACGAACAGAAGCGTTTAGATGTAATTTCCAATAATATGGCGAATGCAGATACTATTGGGTACAAGAAGCAGGGAGTTACTTCCCAGTCCTTTGATGACGAGTTGACACTTCGGATTCATAATAACAATGCACCTTCTCCGTTAAATTACAGAATAGGAGATATGAATCTGGGAGTGAAGATTGGTGAAACTTATCATGACATGTCACAGGGAAGTCTGAGGGAGACGGGAAACACCTATGATTTAGCGTTAAGTGGAGACGGATTCTTTACCATTCAGACAACAAACAAGCAGGGAGTGACCAGCACGAAGTATACTCGCGACGGGTCATTTACGGTGAACACGGAAGGTTATCTTGTTACCAGGGACGGGGATTATGTGTTGGATACGAATGGACAGAGGATTCAGATTCCGGGCGCACAGACAGCAGTGGACGTATCGTTTGATGCTGTCGGCAATGTGACCGTGAACGGACAGCGGGTGGCAACCCTTGGAATTGCCGGTTTTGCTAATCCACAGGCATTGCTGCTATATGGTGAGAATATGTATGATGCCACTGATGCAGCGGGATTGCAGCAGGGAACGGCAACCGTGAACCAGGGCTATCTGGAAATGTCCAATACGAATGTCATCAACGAAATGGTTAGCATGATTACGATTACCAGAGCCTATGAGGCGGGACAGAAGATGATTCAGACGACAGACGCTACATTAGACAAAGCGGTAAATGAGATAGGAAGAGTATAGGAGGATATGGATTATGATGAGATCATTGTGGTCTGCGGCATCGGGAATGATTGCTCAGCAGACAAATCTGGATACGGTGGCGAACAATTTATCCAACGTCAATACAGCCGGTTACAAAAAGGACACAACAGAGTTTAAGTCATTGTTATATCAGACATTGCAGTCGCCTTCAACGAATAATGTGGGTGATAACAAACCGGTGCCGGCACAGGTTGGTTTGGGAACGAGAGTGAGTTCCATTACGACTGTGTTTACGCAGGGGAATTTACAGGAGACAACGAATACAAGTTATATGGCGATTGAAGGTTCGGGTTTTTACAAGGTAAGGGATAACGACGGGAATATCTGCTATACCCGTGACGGAAGTTTCAATTTTCAGCCCACAGAGGGCGGTATGATGCTCTGTTCTTCACAGGGGTATCCTGTGTTAGATCAGAACAACAATCCGATTATCGTTCCTTCTCCGGCTCGTCAGGAAGATGTGGTTGTTGACCAAGAAGGCAATATTTTTGTGGAGACCGGAGAGAACCGGCAGAGAGTTCCATTGGCGGCAAACGGCTATGATCAGCGAATCGGCTTAGTACAGTTTAATAACCCGGCAGGGCTTAATAATATCGGAGGCAACCTGTATCAGGAGAGTGTGGCATCCGGTGCCCCGTTGGAGGAATCTACGACAGAGGGAATTGCGCGTAGCCTGATTCATCAGGGATATCTGGAAATGTCCAATGTACAGGTAGCCGATGAAATGGTGAATATGATTGTGGCACAACGTGCTTATGAAATGAATTCCAAAGCGATTCAGGCATCCGACGAAATGCTGCAGCAGGCAAATAATCTGCGCGGATAAGTACATAATTACGGATAGCTTGACAGATATATCATATTAGGCATCGTGTTATGCCGGATTTGGGAGGAAAATTATGGCAATTACGGGAATCGACCCCAGTAGTTACTACAGTGACTACTACACAAAGGCAAGTAATGCCTCCAGTGATGCGTTAGAAAATACACTGGGTAAGGTTGGCAACAGCGCTACGGAAGAAGAACTGATGTCTGCCTGCAGAGAATTTGAAGCATATTTTATTGAACAGATATATAAGGGCATGGAGAAGACAATCATGAAGGCTGATGATGACGAAAGCTCTGGCAGTTACATGGATTACTTTGGGGATATGCGGATTCAGGAATATGCAAAGCTGGCATCTGAACAGGGCGATGGAATCGGTCTTGCCCAGCAGCTCTATCAGCAGATGAAGCGAAATTATGGTTTATAGAAAGGGGAACAACAATGAAGAAAATTGAGAAACTGACAGAGAGCGAAGAGATTGTAATGAAAGCGGTATGGGACACGGGAAAGGAGCCTGTGCTCTCGGATTTGATGGACCGTATCAATGACTACTATGGCAGAGACTGGAAGCCGCAGACGGTATCTACGTTTTTGGCAAAGCTCGTAGGGAAGAAGTTCCTGAAGTTGCAGCGCAACGGTAAGATATACACGTACAAGATACTGATTTCTGAGGCAGATTACAAGCAGAAATTATACAAGCATCATATCAGCTTCTGGAATCACGGCAATGCAATTGCATTTGTGACAGAGATGTTTGATAACGGGGATTTATCCGCAGAGGATATTGCTGAGCTGGGCAAAAAGGCGAATGATTTATAAGATGTACCTGTAGACAATAAGGGAAGACATCCGATTACAACAGGGGGCAGGCATTAAAGCGATAATGGCTGCCCTCTTGTCGTAATGGTGATAATGTAACCCGCCAATGATGGACGAAAGAGAAAAGAGATGAATGAAAAACTAATATATTTTACGAATATGCTGATAACCCTGATGATTCATACCGTTATCGGGATATTGACTGCTGCTGTGGCAGGCACAGTCGGATATTTGATATGGCAGTTCGTGATGAGAAAGACAGAGAAATACTACATTAAGAATGCGATGAATTTTCTAAGGCTGGTACTGATTTGCCTGATTGCGCCGATAGTCTTCTTCGTGGCGGCTATCTTCATCGGCATGGCGTGGGATTGCCAGATTGTCAATACTAACCTGCGCATGTGTTATCTGATTATTCCGGTTGTTGGTCTGTGGTTTTACCGGATGAGGCCTGCGCTTTGGGAGTGTATACAGCGATATGTTACCATACATCGTCTGTGCAGTCAGAATATGCCTGTCAGATCAGAAAACTGTTATGCCATGTTGAAGAAGTGGAAGAAAAAGCTAAAGCTGAGAAAGCGGATTAAGGTATATGACAACGTTTATATTACGTCGCCGGCGATTGTCTACCACTGGGGATATAAACTGCTGCTGCCGGCTCAAGGATTGCAGGAGGATGAGCTGAATATAGCGATTCTCCATGAGCTGGTACACTGTAAACATCACGATTTACTGGTGAAGAATATTGCGCTTGCCGCCAATGTTTTCCACTGTTTCCACCCGGTCTGTTTCCGGTTGAGAAAGGATATTGACCGGTGGGCAGAGGTGGACTGTGATTTTGACTGCTGTGAGAACGGAAAAGAGGAGTTTACCCACAGGGATTATTTCCAGTGTATTCTGCGGCTTAAAGCGCGCAGTATGGGCAAGTCGTTGGATGACGGCAAACCGGATAAACCGCTGTGCAATCTTTATGATGACAGCAGCATACTTCAGTTCCGTCTGGAGATGATGCACAGGATGAATAAGGACTATGTGCGGATTCCGATAGCGAGCTTTATGTTGACGACCGTGCTGGCATTTGTATTGACAGTGGGTGCATGGAATATAGCCGTTGCCGGGGTGAACCACTGGTATAAGCAGACGCTGACTTATGAGCGGATAGAGACTTCAGAGCTACAGCAAACGACGGACATTATTGTCTGTGGCACAGAGGAAGAGGGCACATGGATAGAACAGTTTGCGTTTCCGAACCGGCAGGACGAAGAACGGCATATTGACTTGCTGATGGATATATGGAAGTAAATGTATAATAGCGGTTAACAGAGCAAATCTATGCTTGATAGCTTTAGTTTTTGGAGGTAGAATATAGATATCAAGTTAAAGGAGGATGACTGTTATGAAGAAGCTATTGATTATTGCAAGCCTCTGCTTCATGTTTGGTGCGGCAGTGATGCCGGCGCAGGTGGTGTCTGCAGAGGAAAGCACAGAGGAAACCAAGGTGAGGACCGGACATATTACCGATCCGGAATTCCGGAATGTGGCATGGGATATGATGGGCAGTATTCTGGATAACCAGATGGAGCTACAGTACGTTGTCCGTGATATTGACTGGACGGTCAAGAAGAAGAGCATAAAGACCACGGCCTATTTTTATAAGAGCAAGGGTACAACGGTATCCATTGATATTACTACTTCCGCTTCGGCATGGGGAGGTATTATTGACGCTGGCGGCAATGTAAAATATGTGACAGGGAAAAATTTGGAATACAGTTTTACGATTCCAATGAACGATACTTACTGTGTATTTGTCCAGAACAATAACTCGTCCAAGATAACAGCAAAGGGTACTTACCGTAAGTAGTTATTGGATAGGGAAACAAAGAATAATTCCGGTAGAGGATAGGACATGATTTTCCCCGCCGTTTATGGCATTACAATAGAGTGCCGTAAACAGCGGGGATATTTTTGCGCAAACTTTATGTACAAACGGCACATCTGTGCTGGGAGTACAGCTTTGGCTGTCACGCATTTAACGATTTCTTTTTTCCGGATATGGTTTTTTCCTGCTTTGGCGCCGGAAAAGGCTTAAAGAAATACTGCAGCGGAATATTCAGCTCACGGCTGATGTTAAACAGCAGCTCCAGCGAAAACGGCTGGGAATAGTTTGTGTTTTCGATTCTGCTCAGATAGGAGCGTGAAATGTTTACACGGTCCGCCAAATTCTGCTGCGTCAGGTTGGCACGTTTGCGGTAATAGGAAATGTGCTCACCCAAATCAACATAATAATCACGGTTTTCAAATGCTGGATAAGTTGACTCATACTCTACGTTCATCGTAAATTCCTCCTCATTGGTAAAATAAGGTAATTAATAAAAGTATAAATAAGATGTTATCTAAAATACACATTTGTTTAATATTTGTAGACAAATGTACACCACAAGTTAACATATAAAATGTAGTAGTAATATTTTATATTCCGTGATATGATGAGAAATAGAAAATATACAGGAAATGGAGTAATTTCAATGGAACGGGAAGGCGTCGTTTCCAAAATTATATACCGGAATGAAGGAAATCAATACATTGTCTTTGCCGTAGAGACAGAAGACGGCGGCGACGAAACTTTTGTGGGGAATCTTACCGGAATAGAAGAAGGCATGTATATTCTTGCCAAAGGGGAATATGTGGATCACCCGAATTACAGTGTGCAGTTTAAGGTATCGGAATATCAGGTGAAAATGCCGGACGATTTGATGAGCATGGAGCGTTATCTTGCCTCCGGTGCCATAAAGGGCATTGGGGAAATCATGGCCAAGAGAATCCTCAAAGCCTTTGGAAAGGATACGTTCCGCATTATGGAGGCAGAGCCGGAGCGTCTGGCGGAGATAAAGGGAATATCGGAGCGCAAAGCGAATGAGATTGGCGTACAGTTTATTGAGAAACAGGCAATGCGCGAGGCGTTGATGTTCCTGTCGGGATATGGGATTTCTCCCAATCTGGCCGTGAAGATATTTAACGAGTATGGACAAAAAATGTATACCGTGGTCCGGAACAATCCGTATCAGATTGCCGAGGATATCAGCGGTGTGGGATTTAAAATGGCGGATGCCATTGCGGCGAGAGCGGGAATCGGCATGCAGTCGGATTTCCGTGTGCGGGCGGCGATCATATATACACTGAACCAGGCTACAGGGCTGGGACACATTTTTCTTCCGAAGCATTTGCTGATGAGCTGGACAAGGCAGCTTCTGGCGAAGAGCAATGATACTGCAAACGGTTCCGGAGGATATGACGGTTACGGGGACAACCCGTATGCCGTGCCGGAAGAGATAATTGAAGTACAGTTGATGAATCTGCAGATAGAGGGTAAGGTGGTTTTCCGGGAGCTGGACGGGGAGGAAATCATTTATGCCTCCCGTTATTATCATCAGGAGCTGGATACAGCAAGAATGCTGCTGGAAGTCAAATCCACTGTGCCGGGAGCTGACCGGACGATAGACGGGACGATTGCATCCATTGAGCAAAAGGAAGGCATTATCCTTGACGAGCTGCAAAGGGAGGCAGTAAGAGAGGCGGTAAGGCAGGGCGTGCTGGTGATTACGGGTGGTCCCGGAACCGGTAAGACAACAACGATTAATGCCATCATTAAATATTTTGAGATGGAGGAGCTGGAGCTTTTGCTGGCGGCGCCTACCGGCCGTGCGG
The DNA here is from genome assembly GCA_023666975.1 of Clostridium sp. Next base: position 21,439 of record JAMPAW010000007.1, on the reverse strand, counting down.
CAAAACGTATGACAGAGGCAACCGGCTACAAATCGCAGACGATACACCGTATGCTGGAGTTAAACGGAGGCGTGTCCGATGACTATGGCGGAGGCGTGACCGGATTTGCAAGAAATGCGTCCAATCCGTTGGAAGCGGACGTCATTATTATTGATGAGATGTCGATGGTGGATTTATCCCTGATGCATGCATTGTTACTGGCGGTAATGCCGGGGACACATTTAATTCTGGTGGGAGATGAGAATCAGCTTCCGTCAGTGGGAGCCGGTAATGTGCTGAAGGATATTATTCATTCCGGTTGTATTCCCGTGGTAGCGCTTAACCGGATTTTCCGTCAGGAGGAGGGCAGCACCATTGTGGAGAATGCTCATAAGATTAATAAGGGACAGCCGATAAAGCTGGACAATAAGAGCCGGGATTTCTTTTATCTGCCCCGCAGTAATACAAAAGATATATTGCAGGAGGTCGGAGCGCTGCTGGTAAAGAAGCTGCCGAAATATGTCGACTGCCAGAGCAGTGAGATTCAGGTGTTGACGCCTATGCGTAACGGTGAGCTGGGTGTGGCAAACTTAAATGGCACGCTGCAGCAGGTGTTGAATCCGCCGCATAGCGGCCGGAAGGAAAAGGAGCTACCGGACGGTTCTGTCTTCCGCGAGGGAGACAAGGTTATGCAGATTCGCAACAATTATAAGCTGGAATGGACGGTTTATAGTGGAAAAGGGCGGTTTAAGGTAGAAGAGGGTGTCGGTGTTTTTAACGGAGATATGGGCGTTATTGCGGAGATTGATGAATATAATGAGGAGCTTGTCGTGTTGTTTGACGATGATAAAGAGGTGCGCTATCCGTACAGTCTGCTTGATGAATTAGAGCTTTCCTATGCCATTACGATTCATAAATCACAGGGAAGCGAGTATCCGGCAGTGGTGCTGCCGCTGCTTAGCGGTCCGCAGGTATTGATGAAGCGCAATCTGCTCTATACGGCAGTGACGAGGGCAAAACAGTGTGTAGTGATTGTCGGAAACGGACATTTGGTGGAGAGTATGATACGGAACAATGATGAGCAGAAAAGGTATTCTTCTCTGGGTATACGGCTGCAGGAGATGCAGTAGTGTTGTAGTTATGAGCAAAACTCATTATTGTACAACGGACAGTTGAGAAAACAGAGTTTTGCTCATGACTATAGTGGTTGACAAAAGGGGTGATGATTATCGGAAAAAATATTGTTTTGGATTTGCTGTATCCGCAGCGCTGCCCGATTTGCGATGCGATACAGTCTTATCAGGGCAGCGGGGTCTGCCGGTCATGTATGAAAAAACTCAAAGGGGTAAGGGAGCCTTGTTGCCTTAAGTGCGGCAAAACAATAACAAATGAGGAGGAAGAATATTGTCAGGACTGCGTGTCGATACCGAAGAGCTTTCTGCGCGGATACCCGGTATTTGAATATACAGAGGGAATCAGAGGAGCACTGTATGAGTTCAAATACAAAAACCAGCGCAGCTTTGCAGATTTTTTTGCCGAGTGTATTTATCGCCGTTATGGCGGCAGCTTTAAACGAATCTGCCCGGACGGGCTGGTACCCGTGCCTGTACATCCGAGGAAAAAACGCAGCCGTGGTTACAATCAGGCTGACCTGCTGGCGAAGGCGCTGGCGGCACGATTGGGGCTTGTCTGCTACTCCGATTATCTGGTGCGGCAGGTGAATACCACCCCACAGAAAGAATTGAATGATATTTCCAGGATGAAAAATCTAAAAAATGCTTTTAAAATGGGTGAAAATAAGATAAAATTAAATAAGGTTCTGCTTGTAGATGATATTTACACGTCCGGTGCAACTGTTGAGGCGTGTACGAGGGTGCTGTTATCTGCAGGTGTGGAGAGCGTGTACTATACCAGTGTAGCCATAGGTAAAGGATTTTAACAGAACGTTCCGATGGCTATGCAAGAAGCAAAAATAACGATAATGAATTAGGAGTGAGAGCGATGGAAGTAAGAACCTGTAAATCTTGTAAAAAACTGTTTAATTATTTGAGTGGAGCGCCGATTTGTGCTGCCTGCAAGGATAAGCTGGAAGCAAAGTTTATGGAGGTCCGGGAGTATGTCCGCGAGAATCCCAAAGAGGGTATTAACGAGGTGGCAGAGGCCAATGAAGTGTCTACGAACCAGATCCGGCGCTGGATTCGCGAGGAGCGTTTGTCCTTTTCGGCGGAATCGGGAGTGGGGCTTGACTGCGAGAACTGCGGCCGCCTGATTCGGTCAGGACGGTACTGTGAATCCTGCAAGGCCAAACTGAATTCCGAGATGAATAATATGTATGCCAGTAATGAGGATTCTGTGGTGGCAAGGAAGCACAGAGAGGCAGCGAGAATGCGTTATATCGATAAGTAATCGATAAAAATTTGACTTATTTTATTTTTACTCTAATGTTTTTCCAAAAAGCACCGATATAATTAGTGAATCCAAAAACATATGGGTTTAATAATTTGGTTCTGTTGGGTCATAGGAACCAATAGAAGGAAGAAGGTGTAACAATGCGAATCGGTTCATATAATCAAATTGCTCAGGTATATGGTAATAAGCCGGTAAAGAAGGGCTATAACGCAGATGATGTGAATGTTTCATCTACTATGGATCAGGTATCTTTTTCTACAGTAGGAAAGGATATGCAGATTGCAAAGACAGCACTCAAGGCTGTGCCTGATGTGAGAGAAGACAAGGTGAACGCATTAAAGGAAAGCATTGCGAATGGTACCTATCAGGTGAGTGCAGAGAGTTTTGCAGATAAACTCATGACTGCATTTAGCGAAAAAGCCATTTAGTATTCGAAAGCCGTGAGCTTTCGAATGCTAACCGGGCTTTTATCAAGGTAGAAGGAGAATCGGATGGCAAGCCTAATTGAAACTTTGATTACGACTCTGGAGGAAGAGAGTGAATTGTATGACGCTTTGACGAAGGAGTCGATGGCAAAGACACCTGCAATTGTGGCAAATGATTTAGCAAAGCTTACGGAAGCGAATACGAGAGAGCAGGAAATTGTCGATAAGATATCAGCGGTGTCACATAGAAGAGACAAAATATTAACAGAAATCGCAACAGTATTAAGCAAGGATGCGAAAACGATTACTGTTTCCGAGATCATTCAGACGATGGGGAAACAGCCGGAGTTTCAGCATCCTTTAATTGACATTAAAAGCAGGCTGTTAAAACAGGTAGAGACATTACGACAGATCAGTATCCATAACCGGGATTTATTACAGGAGTCTCTGGAGATGACGGAGTATTCCATTAACCTGATACAATCGTTGAATCAGGCGCCGGAGACGGCAAATTACAGCGGGGCAGGCTACAGCGGCTCCACTTTGGGAAACAGCAGTTCTTCGTTTGATGCGAAGCAATAAAGGGCATATAACATAGGGACGAAGAAGCGTCCTGTGTTTAGATAGGAAACGGGATTAGTTAAGGAGGAGAATCAAATGGCAGGAACAATGGGTAATTTTTGGGTTGGTGTGAGCGGTCTGCAGTCAAGTCAGTATGCGTTGAACACAACCTCGCATAATATCACAAATGCCGGTACGGCCGGGTATTCCAGACAGCAGGTTCTTCTTACCGATCTTTCTTATACGAATATGGGAAGGTCGGCAATCGGTCTTAAACAGTCTGGTCTGGGTACAAGGATTGCCGATGTTCGTCTTGTCCGGGATCGTTTTATGGATAGGGCATATCGGACAGAAGTAGGAAGAGAACAGTATTACATCACTAAGTATGATGTGGTGGCAGAGGTGCAGAACTATTTCGGAGAGATGGAGAGCAGTACATTCAGCGGCTATATGGATAATCTCTGGAAGGCAACGCAGGAGATGCATAATGAGCCGAACAGTATAGTTGCAAGAAGCGCATATATTGCCAGAGTAGATACACTGGTAGACCAGGCCAATGAAATTTACAACCAGCTGACGACATATCAGAATAATCTGAATGAGGAGATAACTGATCAGGTTGACCGTATCAATCAACTGGCAGATATCATCAAGGAGTTGAATGATAAGATTACAGCGGTGGAGGCGTCCAAGATAGAGAGTGCGAATGATTATCGCGATCAGCGGGATGCGGCTTTAGATGAGCTTGCAGGTATCATTTCCATTTCCTACAAAGAGAATGCAAACGGTCAGGTAGATGTCTATGCTGAGAACCGCAATCTGGTCAGTATGGACAGAGTGTTCCGGATGGGTACAAAGCAGGTCAGCGAGGACTGTGATTATCTGATGCCGATCTGGGAGGACGATCAGGAAGCTGTATTTAATATGCACTACAACAAGGAAAAAGACCCGCGATACACGGACAACGTGAATAAGGTTGCCGTTCCCTGTCCGGAGAATGAGACCGATACAGGCTCCCTGAAAGGGATCATCATGTCCCGTGGAGACTGGGTGATGAATTATACGGATATTCCGATTGCCCCGATTGCTCCCGAGCGGCCTGTGCAGTCACAGTATATGAATGAAGAGGGCAAGTTGGATGAAGACAAATATAATGCCGCAATGAAGAAATATGCGGATGATTACCAGCAGTACCAGACCGATTACGAAGCCTTTGTAAAGGAACGGGATTTTTACAATATATACATAGAGCCTTATACCGTGGGCAATATCATCGCCCAGTTTGACCAGCTGATTCATGGGATTGTGACAAAGATTAATGATATTTTCTGTCCGAACAAAGAGATTACCATTCAAGTGCCGGACCCGGACGACCCGGCTCAGACAATTACCAAAACGATTAAGGTGCTGGACGAGGAAAAAGCCGGTTACGGAATGGGTGTGGGGAATCAGATTCAGGGAACGGAGCTGATTAAGAGAAGCAACATGGAGCGTTATACCACTCAGGAGGTAACGGTGGTGGACGAGAATGGAAATACAAGTTTGATGAATGTTCAGGTATATAACGAAGAGGATCCGGACAATTATGCGTCCCTTTATACGATTGGCAATATCGAGATTAATGCAGAGCTGGTGAAGAATCCAAGTCTGCTGCCAATGTCCAATCTTCAGGAAGAGGAATTACAGGATGTGGCAGACCAATTAATTTATATGTGGAGTGACAAATTTGGAACATTGGGACCGAACAGTCTGGTTGAAGACACTTATATGGAGTACTATAAGGAGTTTATCGATGATTTTGCCAACAAGGGTTATACCTATAACGGAATAGCCGAATCACAGACACAGGCGGTATTAGAGGCGGATAATCAGCGTCAGACCGTTGTCGGAGTATCCACAGATGAGGAGCTGAGTAATTTGATTAAATTCCAGCAGGGATTTAACGCATCTTCCAGATACTTTTCCGTTGTATCGGAGATGGTGGAACATTTGATTAATAGATTAGGATAAGATTGAGAGAGGACGTGAGCGTATGCCATCAACATTTTTAGGACTTAATACAGGTTTGTCGGGACTGAATTATTTCCAGGCAGCCCTGAACACAACAGGACATAACATATCGAATTCCAATACAAAGGGATATTCCAGACAGACCGTGCTTTCGCAGGCTGCACAGGCTCTGCGGGTGAGCAGCTCATACGGTATGATGGGAACCGGTGTACAGATAACGGAGATAAGCCAGTTCCGCAATCATTACTATGATACCAAATATCGTGCCGCTTCCTCGAAAATGAACGAATACACGGCAGTGCATAACCAGCTGTTACAGTTAGAGGCCTATCTCAACGAAGAAAAGTCTGAGTCGGGATATACGAAGCTGTTAGCGGAATTAAACGGGTCTTTGCAGGATTTGTATAGCAGTCCGTCTGATGCGACTTATCGTACACAGTTTATTCAATCGGCCAGCAACTTTACGGATTTTATCAAAGAGATCGCGACGGATTATCAGAATACACAGACCGATATCAACGGTGAAATAGCAGTCCATGTGTCAACGATTAACTCTATTTCTTCGCAGATTTATGCGCTCAACCAGCAGATAGTCAATATTGAAATCAGAGGCGGTAATGCCAATGATTTAAGGGATCAGAGAGAATTGCTGGTAGACCAGCTTTCCGATTTAGTGACCGTAGATGTGGTGGAGACCCCGATTATGTATGGAACGGGACCGGACGCCGTGGATTCGGGTGCCACTAATTTTGAGGTTCGTATTGCCGGAGCACTTTTGGTGGATCAGATGGAATGTCGCCAGCTGACCGTAGTAGCGCGGCAGGAAAAGGTGAATCAGAATGATATTGACGGCTTGTATGATATATTCTGGCTGGGAACAAACGATACGATTGGAGAGAAATTGAACTTTAACACGACGACGATTACCGGCTGTATTAAAGGATTGTTGGAGGTCAGAGACGGTAACAATGCCAATCCGTTTTCCGGCGAGATTACGGCACTGGTTAGCAATAAAGGAGATGATGCGCCAGAGGATGCAGCGGATACGCCGGATGGCTCTACGGCCACAGTTAAGCTGGCAGTGGATATTGATGTCGATAAGCTGAATCTTCCGCTGGAAGGTACAATTACGTTGAACTGTAAGGATTATTATTATGAAGGCTTTGAGGCCGTTTACAGTGCAGACGGCAAGTTAAACGGATTTACCTTTAAGAATCTTACCGTGACAGATGAAACCGGTAAAAGAGTTCCGGCAGAATTTGACACAAGTCTGGATATGGGTAAAGAGGCAATTATGGGCGAGAGTATTGACTGCCGGGGAATACCGTATTATATGACGCAGCTGAATGAATTTGTCCGTACATTTTCCAACTATATGAATGAGATATTTAAGACGGGGGCGGATGCGAACGGGGACCCGGGTATGGATTTCTATACTGCAGTCAGTACAGTGACCGGTGTAGATTATGTTCTTCCCGACAATGGGGACATCAAAGACGGAACGATAACTAAACTGTCTTCATCAGAGTCGAATTATTATCAGCTGACCGCTTTGAACTGGTCGATAAATAAATCCATTGTAGCGGATCAGAACAAACTGGTTGTGTCTCTGAAAGAGGATATTGATCAGGGTAATTTAGAGGCAAAAGATGAGGTGCTGGGCAAGATAATTTATGGCATGACCGACCAGAGCATGTTTGCGCAGGGTACCGTGGCACAGTTTTTACAATCCGTGACAACGGCGCTGGCTGTGGATATTTCAAAATTTGATTCCTTTGAGGCAAATATGAATGAGGTGACAACGGTGATTAATAATCAGCGGCTTTCCATTTCTTCTGTGGATACCAATGAGGAGGCCTCCAATTTGATTATCTTTAAAGAGGGATATAATTTGGCCTGTAAGGTGATATCAGTAATGAATGAAGTTTACGACAAACTTATTAACCAAACCGGAGTTTAAGCCGACATAACATATAGAGAATAGTTGGGCTGCACAGGGAAGAGGCAGCGAATAAGTGAGGTTAACGGAATAACCGGACAGGAGAGAGCTGATGAGAATAACAAACAATATGGTAACAAATAGTTCATTGAGAAACATGCAGAAGGCGATGCAGCGTGTGAGCAAGTTAAATGAGCAGGTTACAACCGGCAAAATCATATCCAAACCATCCGAGGACCCGGTTATTGCGATTCGTGCATTGAAGCTGCGAACAACCTGCGACCAGTTAGAGCAGTATAAGAGTAAAAATATTAAGGATGCGTTGAATTGGCTGGATATCACACAGACCAGTGTGGAGAATGTCTATAATCGTTTAGATGATGTATACGATTACTGTACACAGGGTTCATCGGATACCTATCAAACAAAGGACCGCAATACCATTATCAATGAGCTGAAGGCCTTGAAGGATGCCATCTATCAGGAGGGTGGTATGACGTATGCGGGAAGATATCTGTTTTCCGGATATAAGACCGAAACCAATCTGATTTTTCAGGATGAGGAAGCCAAGAAAGGACTTTCTTACAATATTACCGAGGATATCAGTCCGGCAAAGATTGAAGTGAAGAATGTCGTGTTAAACGAGATTGACCCGGAAGATTTAGATGGTATTTTGGCAGGTGGAACATATAACTCACCAGTATCGGAGAGTGTATATAAACTGCGTCTTGCCTATAATAATCTGGATACGGAACCTAGAAGTGTGGACCCAGATGCAGATCCGGATGATCCGGTGGTTCCTGATATCTCTATCAAATATACAACTACAGATGCGGACGGGAATCAGACAACGACAACACTTACCCCTACTGTGATGGATGCTTCTGACCCGGATTCTTACTATGAGGTAGGACCGGACGATGTTCACTATATTCCGGAGACCGGGGAGATTATTTTTGGTAAAAATGTTTATGATCAGGTTAAGACGGCTGATAACATTTCGGTAAACTATGACAAGTCAAAGTTTGAGGTAGGCGACCTTCGTCCGGAGATGTATTTTAACTGTACACAGTATAAGACGCAAAATGACGGAACCGTTAAGGAGACAGAGTATGAAGTGAGTGAGGACGGTCAGCCGATTCGTTATGAGGTGAACTTTAAGCAGTATGTGACGGTCAATGCGGAGGGTAAGGATTTTATCACCCATGAAATGGGCAACCGTATTGATGATTTGGCAAGCGCAGTACAGGATGTTTTGGATATTGAGAATACGATTACCAAGCTGAAAGAGCTGCTAGAGGATCCCCAATATAAGGGAGACGAGAAGGCAGAAGCACAGATTAATAAGATGCTAGAAGACGCAGATGTAGAGCTTGCCCTCAAGAGGGAGAATATGCAGAAATTATTCGGTAATAATATTTCTCATTTTCAGGGCTTTATGGAAGATGTCAGTGCTGTTCAGGCAAGAGTGGGTACAGTATACTCTAAGACAGAATTGATTCAGACCCGTGTAAAGGAGCAGTTGGCAGACTTTGAAGAATTGAAATCTTCTAACGAAGATGTGGAGACCGAGGAAGCGGCCATTGATTTGTATCAGTCCGAGTTGGTATATGATTCTGCGCTGGCAACCACAGCCACAGTAATTCAGAAGACATTGCTGGATTATTTATAGAAGCAGCATGAAAGGAGAAGAACCATATGATTGCAAAAACAAAGTTTTTTGGTGAAGTTGAACTGGATGATGATAAAATTTTGGAGTTTCCGCATGGTATTATCGGATTTGAGGAGCTTAGAAAGTTTGCTATTATATATGACGAGAAAAATGAGGGAGCGACGACAATCAGTTGGCTGCAGTCTTTGGAGGAGCAATCTCTGGCGCTTCCTGTAATTGACCCGCTGGCAGTGACAACAGATTATACCCCGATGATAGAAGATGAATTGTTAGCACCTCTTGGCAATCCGGCAGATGAGGATTTACTGTTTCTGCTTGCACTGACTGTCCCGTCTGATATGACAAAGGTGACAGCCAATATGAAAGCACCGATTATTGTGAATACGACGACCAAAAAGGGCGTTCAGTTAATTGTAGAGAATGAAGATTACCCGGTAAGATTCAACGTATATGAATCCGTACAGCGCATGAAAGAAAAGGCGGGTGAGTAGTATGTTGGCATTATCGAGAAAAGAAAATGAATCCATTATTATCGGCAATGATATAGAGGTTACCATTCTTGAGGTGAAGGGTGACCAGGTGAAGGTAGGCATTACGGCTCCCAAATCCGTACCGATTTACCGTGAAGAGGTATACGAGCAGATAAAAGAAGCAAACAGGGAAGCTGCTGCTGATACAGTACAGGAAAGCGTGAAAAAGCTGTTCCAGTAATTGTTATACTAGTGTGTTGATTAAGTGATTGATTTAGGTATTGAAATTCAAGACAGGATAGCTATAGGAGGATTGCAAAATTATCCCATAGAAAAATTTGCAAAAATGCAAAAAAAGGTGTAAAATATTCTAACAAAATAGCCGATAAAGCTACTATAGAATATTTGTGCTTGTTTGTTTTGTGATCGGTTAACAGCGATTCTGAACAGGTACATATAACTAATGTTTTGAATTTCACATGGAGGTGAACAACATGGCAATTGAAGGAATTTCAAGTAACACAATGAGCCAGCAGGTGCCACGGGTAGAGAAACCGGCACAGGTAGAGAGCACGGAGGCAGTACAAGTAACACCGAAAGAGATTACTCCGAAAGAGGTTACTCCGGTTAAGGAAAGGCAGTCCAGTCATGAGGATAAGGAGAAAAATCCTAACGACGAGGGCAAGAACATTCAGGATGTCTCTGCAGAGAAGGTTAAGAAAGCGGTTGAGGAGATTAATAAGAAAATCAGACCGACTCATACACAGTGTGAGTTTAAATTTCATGAGAAGACAAACCGGCTTTCGATTACGGTAAGAGATTCGGAGACGAAGGAGGTTATCAAGGAGATTCCTCCAGAGAAGACATTGGATATGATCGCCAAGACATTGGAGTTGGCTGGTCTTTTAGTGGATGAGAAGAGATAGGAGGAGTAATTATGGCAGGAATAAGAATGACAGGTATGGTTTCCGGGTTAGATACGGAGACGTTGGTTACCCAGTTATCACAGGCATACCAGACCAAGGTAGATAACGTTAAGAAAGAGCAGACAAAGCTGGAATGGAAGAAAGAGGCATGGTCTGCATTGAATACAAAGATCATGGATTTCTATAAGGGGGCACTCTCGACATTTAAGAGTATCTCGACATATCGGGCCAAATCAGCGACCGGTGACTTAACGGGTGTTAAGGTTACCGCTGGCAGTGATGCGGTAAACGGTACGCATACGGTACAGGTATTGAAGACGGCGACAGCGCAGATGTGGACCGGTAAGCAGTTGAACAAGACCACAGATGTTGACGGCAAGGCAGTGGATAAGACTTATACTTCCACTTCCTATAAGGCGGCATCTGATAACAGTATGAAGCTGTCGGATTTGAAGGATAAGAATGGTTATTCTGTGGGTGATCAGATTCGGAATGCGGAGTTTACAGTATCTGATAACGGTACGGATTATAATGTTAAGGTAAATGTCGGCGATGATGCAACCATTCAGGATGTTTTGGATAATATTAATTCACAGTTAAACGGTTCAGGCGTGAAAGTGGATTTTGCAGCCGGTAATTTCCGGATGAGCAACGAATCTGCAACTTCGCGTGATGTCCAGAACGACACAGGCGAGACTGTGACTATTTTTGAGAATGGGCATGATGTTAAGGTGCAGGCGGCTGATGAAACATCGGCGAATATTTTCGGCATTTATACGAAAGAGGCTACTTTATATTCAAAGTCAAGCAAGGAATCCGATGTGACGGTTGTTGGCGGGTCTACCAAATTCTATGAAGAAGTTCAGAATGAGGGGACGAAGGTTACCGGTTCTTCTAAACTGATGGATTTGGGAATTGCAGAGGGTACTGAGATTAAGATTAATGGCAATGCAATCACGGTTGACCGGACGACAACGTTGAGCAGTCTGGCAACACAGATGGCAAAGCTCGGAATTGAGGCGAATTATGATGCCGGTCAGGGAAGATTTTATCTGAATTCCAAGGGAACCGGAGAAGGGAATGCCTTTACCATTGAGGCAGTTAATGCAGATGGCAGTGCATCGGATGCGTTGAGCGTGTTAGGGCTTGACCTGCAGGAAGGTGACGAAGGTCGTATTGATGCACAGGATGCAGAGATTTTGTATAACGGTGTCCAATATAAGCAGTCAAGTTCAACCTTTAACATCAACGGTTTGACGATTGAGGCTACGGCAGAAGGAAGCAAACAGACTTTCACTGTCGGAACAGATGCACAGGGAATTTATGACAAGGTAAAGGAATTTGTTAAGTCGTATAATGATTTAATTGATGAGATGAATACGATGTATAACGCTAAGCGCGTTAAAGATTATGAGCCGTTGACCGATGATGAGAAAAAATCCATGAGTGATGACGAAGTGGAGAAATGGGAAGCTGTTATTAAGGGTTCGCTGCTTAGAAGGGATGATACGATAAGTTCCCTGCTGTCCAGTATGCGTACTACGCTGAGCAAGCAGGTTGCCTATACAAGCTCTGACGGAACGACGAAGAATTATGCGTTGACATCTTTTGGAATTAATACCAGCGTATACACAGAGCACGGTAAACTGCACATTTACGGTAATTCTGAAGATTCTGATTTTGCGGATTATGATGACAGTCTGATGAAAGCGATTATGGCAGATCCGGAAGCGGTTGCAAAGACTTTCTCCGAGCTGGGTAATGAGATTTATAAGAATTTGCAGACGGCAATGAAGCGTGTGGATGGCGTGAGCAGTTCGCTGACATTCTATAATGACCAGCAGATTGACAAGGAGATTGACAGCTATAAGGATAGAGTCAGCACTCTGCAGGAGAAGATGATAGCAGAGCAGGATAAATATTATAAACAGTTCTCCGCAATGGAGACGGCTTTGGCAAAGCTTCAGTCTCAGCAGACATATATTTCCCAGCTGTTTGGTGGTTGATGAATCCGGAAACGGAGAATACAGTTTTGATGATGAGGTGAAGACATGGCATATAACCCGATGGCAGCGTACAGCACAAACAAGGTTACGACGGCGACTCCTGCCGAGCTTACCTTGATGCTTTACGAAGGGGCAATTAAGTTTTGTAATATTGCAAAGGTGGCAATGGAGAAAAAGGATATGCAGAGTGCCAATCTGAATATACAGAAAGCGCGGAATATCATTGTAGAACTCCAGACCACGTTGAATTTTGATTATCCGGTTGCAAAGGACTTTGATGCCATTTATACATTTATCTTCGACCGAATGGTAGAGGCGAATGTGTCCAAAGATCCGGCTGTGGTAGAGCAGATTCTGGTACAGCTAAGAGAGATAAGGGATATCTGGAAACAGGTAATGAAAGTGGCCAGAGACCCGAGAGCGCAGTGATAGTTACAGGATTGGAAAGTGAGAGGTAGCTGAATGGATCAAAATTATGTTCAGGTTTTGATTGATACAATGGTAAAAAAGGAAGAAACTCTGCGGAAAATCCTTGATATTACAAAGCAGCAGGAAGTGCTGAGCAAGCAGGATGAATATTCCTCGGAAGATATGGAGGGCACATTGAATGAAAAAGAGATTCAGATTGCCCGCCTGAATTATCTGGACGAAGGATTTCAGTCCGTGTATGACCGTGTCGGCTCAGAGATTCGCAATCATATTGATACGTATAGGGAAGATGTTTTGGAGTTGCAGGACAGAATACGCGTCTGTACCGAGTTGGGAAACGAGATTATGGTAATGGAGGAAAGGAACCGGAACCGATTTAGTGTTTTGTTTTCCAAAGCGCATGCAGAGTATTCATCCACCAAGAATCAGGCAAATGTGGCACAGAATTACTTTAAGACAATGAGTAATTCCAAGGTTATGGATTCCTATTTTGTGGATAAAAAGCAGTAATCTTTTCTTGAAATTTTTATCAAAAAGTTATATAATTAGTGTTAATTATTTAAAAAGGTAACCGATATATATTTTAGAGTAACAACTGAATATAGAATTGTGTGGTAATAACTTCCAATAATTAAGGAAGATATTATAGAAACCATTTACGGCGGGATACCCGCTAGTACATGTCGCAGGGAAGCGGCATTATATTCAAGGAGGAATTTATTATGGTAGTACAACACAACATGCAAGCAGTAAACACTAACAGAATGTTAGGACAGAACGTGAAGGCTGTAGCTAAGTCTACTGAGAAATTATCTTCAGGTTATGCAGTTAACCGTGCAGCTGATGATGCAGCAGGTCTTTCCATTTCTGAGAAGATGAGAAACCAGATTCGTGGTCTGAACCAGGCGGTTAAGAACTCTGAGGATGGTATTTCCCTTATCCAGACAGCAGAAGGTAACATGAATGAGATTCATTCTATCCTTCAGAGAATGGGTGAGCTTGCAATCAAGGCTCGTAATGATGTTAACGCTTCAGAGGATCGTCAGACAATTCAGGATGAGATTTCACAGCTGAAGCAGGAGATCTGCTCTATCACTAAGAAGGCTGAGTTCAACGGAACGAAGTTGTTGGACGGCTCAATGAAGAGTGGTAAGAACCTTCAGGTTGGTGCTAATCAGGGCGAATTGTTGAAGATTGCGATCAGCGGAACTTCATTGAAGAAGTTAGGTCTGACAAAGACATCCGTATCTACTGCTAAGGCAGCATCAGCTGCAATCAAGCAGATTCAGTCAGCAATCAAGAATGTATCTGCACAGCGTTCATTACTCGGTGCTATCCAGAACAGATTGGAGTACACAATCAACAATCTGGAGAACTACTCTGAGAACCTGACATCTGCTGAGTCTAATATCAGAGATACTGATATGGCTACAGAGATGGTTACTTACAGCAAGAACAATATCTTGCAGCAGGCTGCACAGTCTATGCTTGCACAAGCTAACCAGTCTAACCAAGCTGTATTATCATTACTTCAGTAATTTAACGATTATTGGCAATAGAAGCCGGTCTTTGACCGGCTTTTGTTGTGTCTGAAAACAGATTCTGCTGGAAATAAATTTTTTTGAAAAAATTTAAAATAGGTATAAAGTTATCGCAAAGAGTGTCGATAAATATAGTGTAAGGAATTTGAAACGGAATCGAGTTCCAGTAGAAAAACGAAAAAGGAAACTATATCAAAAGGATTTGATGTCAAGGAGGAATTTATTATGGTAGTACAACACAACATGCAGGCAGTAAACACAAACAGAATGTTAGGACAGAATGTAAAGGCAGTAGCAAGATCTACAGAGAAGTTATCATCTGGTTATGCAGTTAACCGTGCAGCTGATGACGCAGCAGGTCTTTCCATTTCCGAGAAGATGAGAAACCAGATTCGTGGTCTGAATCAGGCAGTTAAGAACTCTGAGGACGGTATTTCGCTTATCCAGACAGCAGAGGGTAACATGAATGAGATTCATTCTATCCTTCAGAGAATGGGTGAGTTGGCAATTAAAGCTCGTAATGATGTTAACGCTTCAGAGGATCGTCAGACAATTCAGGATGAGATTTCACAGTTGAAGCAGGAGATTTGCTCTATCACTAAGAAGGCCGAGTTCAACGGCACCAAGTTATTAGATGGTTCAATGTCACTTAAGAATAGTGGCAAGCAGTTACAGGTTGGTGCTAATCAGGGCGAGTTGCTGAGAATCTCTATTAGCGGTACATCGTTGAAGAAGTTAGGTTTGTCAAAGACATCTGTATCTACTGCTAAGGCAGCATCAGCAGCAATCAAGCAGATTCAGTCAGCTATCAAGATGGTATCTGCACAGCGTTCATTACTCGGTGCTATCCAGAACAGACTGGAGTATACCATCAACAACTTGGAGAACTACTCTGAGAACTTAACCTCTGCTGAGTCCAACATCAGAGATACCGATATGGCAACAGAGATGGTTAACTACAGCAAGAACAACATCTTGCAGCAGGCTGCACAGTCTATGCTTTCACAGGCTAATCAGGCTACACAGAGTGTACTTAACCTTTTACAGTAATCACATAATTGAATTATACTAGTTACCTTAATATTTGCCGCAGGCAAATGTTTAGTGTAACTGCATATACCGCAGTAAATAATTGGAAATGGCAATTAATTTCGTTTGCGAGTATAACTAATAGGCTGGCCTATGCGGGTCAGCCTATTTTACTATAAAGAGAATTTTATTTGGAGAGTGGAAATGACAGATTTATTAGAGATTTTGAATGCGATTACCGAGCTGCTTTATCAGGAGAAGAAAAACGATGCATACGGTCTGCTGGCGCGATGTCTTCCGATTTTGAGTACGCTTTTGGAAGAAATGACCGACATAGAATTACAGACGGAGATGAAAGAGGCACTGAAGGAAGCAATGGAAGCGATGGAGGCGGATGATATGACACTATTGGCAGATATATTGCAATATGAAGTGATTGAGCGGCTGGCAACACTGGAAGAGGAATAGCAGATGGATTGGTTGGAGAAAAATTTAACATGTTTAGAAAACGAAGAGGAATTAGATTATCATAAGCTGTATGATTTTGCAAAGGCATGGCAGGAAGAAGAAAACGAGTACTTTACCGCTGAAGCGAGGGACGGCAGTGCAATTCTTGGCATGTTTCGGGAAGAGAAGCAGATTATGTTGAACAGTACCTATAAACCTTTACAGGAGGCAGAGAAATTTGCTAAGAAAATTCAATTGACCGATAATTCGATTATTGCCTTTATGGGTATAGGAAATGGCATTATTGTCAAAGCGATTGCCGACCGGTTAAATGAAGAGGCACAGCTTTATGTCTATGAGCCGTCGAAAGAATTATTTGCATTTGTCATGCAACACTTTGATTTGTCAGAAATACTTCGTGATAAGCGGATTAAAATTTTTGTTGACAGTATTAACGAACAGTATTTTGATTTGGTGCTGACCTATAATATTGATAATGTGAATATCGGTGTCACGATTTTGGAAACACACCCCAAATATAAGGAGCTGTTTCCAGAGAAGTTTGAAGAATTTTCCCAACAGTTTAAGGATTGCAGAAATAGTGCATTAGTGAATATGAAAACGATTATTGAGCAGCAGACAGCAATGGTGCGCAATGCAATTTTGAATGTTTCTTGTCTGATACGCTCCAAAATGACGGCAGATTTTATCGGAGCATTCCCGAAGGATATGCCGGCAATTCTGGTGTCGGGGGGGCCATCGCTTGATAAAAATTTTGAGGTTTTAAAGCAAGCAAAAGGCAAGGCTTTGATTATTGCTGTAGACCGTACTGCACAATATCTATTGGATAGGGATATCGTTCCGGATATGTTCTGTTCACTGGACTATAGAAAAAGTGTCTGGTTGTTTCAGGATGAACGCCTTAAGCAGGTTCCTTTTATATATATATCTGATTTGAACCATGCGGTTCTTGATGTCTTAGGCAGCGAGAATCTTATTTTTGGCACTACCAGTTTGAAATTTTATAACTGGCTGATTGGTGAATTTGGAAAGCAGGGAATTGATTTACCGATTGGTGGATCTGTGGCAACGTTGGGATATTCCTTTGTAAAAATGACCGGATTTAAACGTCTGATACTGGTCGGGCAGGATTTGGCCCTGACCGGAGGTGCTAACTACGCGGGAGGTATGGTGAGTGGAGTATCAAATGTTGATGAGTATGACACAATAGAGGTGCCGGGCAATGTAGAGAATACTGTAATTACCAGAGGGGATTATTATGTCTATCTGAAATGGTTTGAACAGGCGGTAAAAGAGGCTAATGAAAGTGGTATGGAGGTGATCAATGCCACAGAGGGCGGCGCCAGAATCGCTGGAACAAAGGTAATGACACTGCAGGAAGCAGTTGACCGATACTGTCAGGATTCCTATGATATAGAGGCGGTTTTTCAGGGAATAGAGCCGTTGGTTACGGAGGAACGTATACCGGATGTTAAAGCACTTTTGGAAAAGAAAAAGGAAGAATTGCCCAAATTAAAGAAAAAAGCGAAGGATGCAGCGGAAATGGCAAGGCGTTGTGGTGTGTTAGCCGAGCGCAGAGATTACGGAAAGGAATTTAAAGAGAAAAACAAAATCTTAAGCCAGACGACAGCGTTGTTTGATGAGTCACCGGAAGCAAGTCTTTTGAGCAGCTACGTAGAGGGATTTTTAGTTAATGAAGATGCTGATTTGTATGTCATAAGAGATGATAATCAGGATGAGATGATAAGATTATACCAAAAAATGGAGAAGAACTATCGGTATATCTATGAGAATGCAGACGAAGTGATTTCGTTATATAGTGCTATGCTGGATTCCGTAGGAAACAACGAGGCAGGTAAGTAATATGGAGATATTAGCGATTATCCCTGCCAGAGCAGGTTCTAAATCCGTACCGCACAAAAACATACGGGAGATTGGCGGAAAGCCAATGCTGGCACATTCCATTGACCATGCAAAGGCATCCCGGTATATTAATCGTATCATAGTCAGTACAGACAGTGAGGAATATGCAGAGATTGCAAAACGTTATGGCGCTGAGGTGCCTTTTTTAAGACCGGCGGAATATGCAACGGACACGGCATTAGATTATGACGTATTTTATCATGCACTTACATGGCTTAAGGAAACGGAAAATTATTTGCCGGATATTGTGGTGCAGTTACGTCCGACTTATCCGATTCGGAAAGTAGCAGATATTGATCAAATGATTGAACTTTTAATGAATAACCCGCAGGCAGATTCTGTGCGCAGCATGTCCAAGGCAACGGAAGTGCCTTATAAAATGTGGTTAACGGGGCAAAATAGTTCTTTCAATATTGGAAATAACGCAAAACAGGGCAGTCATGCTCTCGGACCGGTCACTCCGCTAATGACAGATATTCCAGAATGTTACAATATGCCAAGACAGCAGCTACCGGAAGTGTATTATCAGAATGCATGTATTGATATATTCCGACCGGATGTGGTATTATATAAACAGTCCATGTCGGGAGATGTGATTTTGGGATATGCGATGGAAGAAAATTATGACATTGATACGGAAGAAGATTTTGTCAGAGCAATGAAGAAGCTGGATAGTATGCCGGATAAAGGAAAGCATATATAACAAAAAGAATGTTTAACAGATTATGATAATGTGCTGAGTGGAGAATAACAAAGGAGGGCTACAGTATGAGTAACGAAATGTTTGAGGGTTTATTTATTTTTGAGATGGCAAATTCCCATCAGGGAAGTGTAGAGCACGGGATGGATATTATCCACGAGATGAGTAAGATTGCCAGAAGACATAATATAAAGGCTGCCGTGAAATTGCAGTTTCGTAATCTGGACACCTTTATTCATCCGGACTATAAGGGCAGGCAGGATGTAAAGCATATTCCAAGATTTGAGAGCACAAGATTGAATTATGAACAGTTTGCCCAGCTGGTGGCTGCCATCCATGAAGAGGGTCTGATTGCCATGAGTACCCCTTTTGATGAAGACGGTGTGGACTGGTGTATGGATATGGGAGTGGATATTATCAAGATTGCCAGCTGTTCTGCGCTGGACTGGCCGCTATTGGAAAAGGCGGCAGCGGCAAATAAGCCGTTGATTATTTCTACCGGAGGCAAACCGCTATCGGATATTGACAAATTATATAATTTCTTTACGCATAGACATTGTGATTTTGCCTTTCTGCACTGCGTGGCAGAGTATCCGGCACCGATGGAGCGTTTGCAGTTGGATTTCATTGATAAGATGAACCGGCGGTATCCGGATATCACGATTGGCTATTCCGGTCATGAGGACCCGGACGATAACACAGCGCCAATGTTGGCACTTGCCAAGGGTGCAAAAATTTTGGAGCGCCATGTGGGATTGCCGACGGAGACAATTACACTTAACTCCTATTCGATGAATCCGGAGCAGGCAGACCGTTGGGTAGCTGCGGCGTTACAGGCGAGAAGCATGTGTGGATTAAAGAAGGCCGGGGAGAAATATATTTCCCAGGAAGAACTGGATTCTTTGAATTCACTGATGCGGGGCGTATATGTAAAACGGGATATCAAAGAAGGAGAGGAAATAGCAAAAGAGGATGTGTTCTTTGCTATGCCGTGCCATGACAAGCAGATGACTTCCGGTGAATTTTATGACGGGGTTGTGGCGAGCAAAGATTACAAGGCAAATGAAGAGCTTCATGAGAAGAAGCGGTTGACAGATATTAATCTGGCAAGAAGTGTGGTCCATGATGCCAAAGGTATGCTTTATGAAGCAGGAATTGCCCTTGGAGATGATTTTGATGTGGAGCTTTCCCATCACTATGGGATGAAGCATTTTCGCCAGACCGGAGCGATTCTGATTAATATTATTAATCGGGAATACTGCAAGAAATTATTGATTGTACTGCCGGGACAGAAGCACCCGACACATGCACATAAAGTGAAGGAAGAGACTTTCCAATTATTGTATGGTGATCTGACTGTAACCATTGAAGGAAAAGAGAGAAAGATGAAGCCGGGAGATATTCAGACAGTACTCCGGGGAGAGAAGCATTCCTTTACCTCGCAGACAGGAGCAATCTTTGAAGAGGTTTCGACGACTCATGTGAAGAGCGATTCCTATTATGATGATCCGGCAATCCGCAGGATGGATCCGATGGAGAGAAAAACGATACTTCGGAAGTGGTAAGAAAAAGTCGTAATAAAAGATTTTACAGGAGATAGAAATGCTCCCATATAAGTGAGAGGTGAGACTTGCTTGTGTGGGAGTATTTTTTATAAAGATTTTACAGGTTTCATTGATTTATGCGGCTGGATTTCGTATAATATAATGAATAACAGGCAATGGATTATGTCTGGTAAGCTCAGAAAGTATGAATAATGCTTACAATAAAATGAGGTGATGTTGAAATGGCAAGAGTAGTGTCAATTGGAGCGCAGAATTTTGAAAAGATTATCACAAACAATTATTTTTATGTGGATAAGACGGCATTGATTAAAGAGTGGTGGGAAAGCGCAGATGAGGTTACGCTGATTACCCGACCGAGAAGGTTTGGCAAGACACTTAACATGAACATGCTGGATCGTTTTTGGAATGTGAAGTACCAGGGGCAGGGTGAGGTTTTTGAAGGTCTGGATATCTGGAAAGAGGAAAAATACCGGGAATTGCAGGGGAGCTATCCTGTGATTTTCCTGACTTTTGCCGATGTCAAACAGGTAACGTTTGAAGATACCGTGTTCCGAATGAAACAGAATATTGTGGAATTGTATAACCAGAATGATTTTCTGTTAAAATCAGAGGTGTTAAATGATGCAGAACGGGAGCAGTTCCAATCTGTAAGACCAGCAATGAGGGATGCGGATGCACAGGTTGCAATACGGGATTTGATGAAATATTTGGAGCGTTACTATGGCAAGAAGGTGATTATGCTGTTGGATGAATATGATACGCCAATGCAGGAGGCATATGTTAGCGGATTCTGGGAAGAGCTGGTTTCTTTTACCAGAGGCTTGTTTAATGCTACGTTTAAGACGAATACTTATCTGGAACGTGCGATCATGACAGGGATTACCCGGGTGAGCAAGGAATCCATGTTTTCGGATTTAAACAATTTGAATGTGGTTACGACGACATCGGAGGAGTATGCTGTTTATTTTGGATTTACTGAGGCAGAGGTTTTTACATCGATGGAAGAATTTGGGCTTACCGATAAGGAAGGCGTGAAAAGATGGTATGATGGGTTTACATTTGGCAGTGTAACCGATATCTATAATCCATGGTCTATTATTAATTATTTGAATAAGAAAAAATTTGGCGCTTACTGGGCGAATACCAGCTCAAATTCCCTTGCAGGCAGCCTGCTTCAAAAAGGGAACAAGCACATAAAGATGCAGTTTGAACAACTGTTGCATGGAGAATCCATTACATGCAGTGTTGATGAAGAAATCGTCTATAACCAGTTAGGCCAAAAGGATGATGCCATATGGAGTTTTCTGCTGGCGGCAGGGTATCTGAAAGTGGCAGGGGTTCAGGGAAACCAATATGAACTGGTACTGACCAACAATGAAGTCAAACA
>JAMPAW010000079.1 GCA_023666975.1 Clostridium sp. | reverse complement strand
GGCATATCCTGAATTATAAATAAATTTTGGAGTATTTTGAAAGAAAATGGAGCAGAATCAAGTTAGTTGAAAAATTCCCATCTTTGCACGTGTAATCACAAGGGAAACGATATAAAATGATGTGATGAATAAAAAAAGTTGACTTTCATAAATTTAGAGTTTTCAAGGGGTGACGGTACTTGACAGGAGGAAAAGAAAATATGTGGTTTTGGTGGTTTATGCTTGTTTGTGATTTGCTTATTCCAATACTTATGGTTGCTGCCGGTCGTATGATGTGGAAACATGCCCCTGAAAAAATCAATGGGCTAGTTGGTTACCGGACGGCGCGTTCCATGAAAAATATAGATACATGGAAGTTTGCGCAGGAGCATTGCGGCCGCTTATGGTGGAAAATCGGCTGGGTGATGTTGATACCGTCATTTGTGGTTCACCTTCCATTTTACCACAGTTCGGAGAATAGGATTGGAGTTGTTGCGGCAATCCTATGCACCGTGCAGTGTGTGATTTTAATCGCATCTATTTTCCCGACAGAGAGAGCCTTAAAGAGAATCTTTACGGAGGAGGGGGCAAGGAGATAGTGTCTTATCAGAACAAAATCCACCTTTACAGCATCCCCGTCCAGCCATACAGCGGATACAGCGAAAACCATTTTGCCATCTCAAAGCCAAGCAGCTTTAAGACCAGAGGGACAGCCAGAAGCAGCAGGGCAAAAAACACGGTCTGCACCTGATTTTTTCTCCATATGGATATTCCGATGACTGCCAGTGTAATCAGCATGGCGGCCACAAGCTGGGAAAGGACAAACAGCACGGCAAAGCACCTGGTCGTCATCGGAAAGGGAAGCCTGGCAAAATAGGAAATGCTTCTGATATCCGCACCTGCCCCGTGCATCGGGTAAACGGATGCAATATGGCATATCCGGCTCACACTGCAGGCAATGGCAGGAACTGCCGCTGCCATACTGCAAATCAGGGTTTTACAGACCATTATCTTCCGTATTCCGGCTTTCGCTGCGCGGATCAAAAGCTGGGAGCCGCTCTGATATTCCATTGCCGGCACGCCGCTTACGGCAAGGATCATGCCGATGGTTAAAATCAGCAGGTCAACGGAAAAGGCATCCTCCATAGCCCCAAACAGGTAAAGATATCCGGTATCATAAACAAAGCTGCCGCCCTCTGATTTTATGTGCGCATACTGTTCCTCGGCCCGCTGGAATGCAGGGTAAAAGGCAAGTGTCATATTTGCCTGCGCTTTTAAGGAATCTCCTGCGGCATCGCTGATGGCACCGGCGGCAATCATCCCATCAATTTCTTCTATTTTCTGCATGGCCTCCTCAAACCTCGCCTGTTCCGCTAAAATAAGCGTTTCCTTTTCGCCGGTCAGCTCTCCCTCCAGTTCAGCCATCAGTGTCTGGTAATACTGTTCCCTGACCGAAGGGCTATAGGTACGGCTGGTGTTCTTATATACAAGCAGCATGGAAAACAGCAAGAGGATGACGAATGCCTGATTGGTGACCAGTATTTTATACGCCTCATGCCGCCAAATGCTGGTGTGCGGCTTGAATGGGAGGATAGCGGGCAATTTCAGTTTCTTTATCTCAAAGCTTTTCATGTGGCAAAAGCTCCACAGGCCGCCTGCCGTTCCGATTACGCAGACGATCAGGATAAGCTCAAGCGACAGCCCAAGCCTTGCCACGGGATATTGGAACAGATTAAAATTCAGGTAATTGCCGTACAGGTTTTCCGTTTTCATCAGTCCGATCAGGTTCATATATTTGAAAACGGACAGCGGCGAGCCTGCAGGAATCAGATAGTAGAGTAATGCGCTTATGCCGATACAGACTGCCCCTGTCAAAAACGGCAGGACTGCAATTTCTGACACGATACAGAAAATGGTAAGCACAGCGCCGATGCCAAACAGCACCAATGCCTTTGTCAGTACGGAAAGCAGGATATAGCCCAAAATGCTGATCGGAAGGCTGCCTGCGGCATAGGCGGCAGCCGATTGTATGCCTGCCGTAAAATCAAACCAGCCGGTACTCTGACCAAAAAAGATGATGCTGACAGAATAAAAAATGCCTGTCAACAAAACACAGTAAATAAGCAGTGCCGCCAGCCTTGATGCCATGTTGTCCATTTGGCCATGCATCGTGCTTCTGGTGATGAAAAACAGCTTTTTCTCTTTTTCCTCTGTAATCATGCTGGCAACAAAAAGCATCATGCCAAGAAAAAGCAGCCAGTCAGCCCACACCGCTTCCATGGCGGAGACAAGCCCTTTAGACGGGGCAAACCGTATCGTCTGGCCGGTAAGCCCGGCATAATCCGCTGCACTTTTTTGCAGATTCCTCGAGCTGAAGGAATCTTTGCCGGTTCCGCTCCAAATGGATATTCCGCTTAAGGCTTCTTTCTGCTCCTGAATGGATGCGAGATACTCCCCATAGCCGGAAACCGTCTGCCACTCCGCATAAATTTCGTCAATCAGGCTGCATTCCTGTTCCAGGGAACCGGTAAAGGCAAGGTAGTCTCCCGACTGATACGGTTCATAATACCGTTCAAATACATCCGGATGGCTTTGCAGTTCCTGGCTTGCCAGGGCATCTCCCATTTCATTGTGAAAGGACTGCATTGCCAGAATGTCGCGCACAAATAAGACACCATCCATT
Organism: Clostridium sp.; assembly: GCA_023666975.1. The sequence continues at coordinate 11,947 of JAMPAW010000079.1, read as the reverse complement.
TTCTCCTTAAGCGCCTGGATGTAGTTTCCCTTTTCCGCCTCACTCTTATCCTGCAGCTCCTTCCCGATTGCTTTATATGCGGAAAGGGGTGGCTGTTCTTCATCTGGCAGGGATGTATACCACAGCAGAAACAGATGAAGAAGCAGTAAAAAGCAGATGGATAACACAAAGCTTTTCTTTTTTAACTGCCTGCCTAGCTCAAATGGAATCAACCGAAGCATAACATCCCTCCTCTCCGAATACGTGCATATATACTTCCTCAAGGTTTTTGCTTTCCCCGTATTTGTGGCAGAGTGCCTCCACGGTACCCCTGTCCACAATGCTGCCGCTGCGGATGAGCAGTATTTCCTTCGCAATAGGCGCAATATCCGATACGACATGGGTGGAGACAAGAATGATTTTATCCCCTGCCAGCGCCTGAATCTGTTCCCGTACACGCACCCGCTCCTTTGGGTCAAGCCCTGCCGTAGGCTCGTCCAGTACAATCAGCTTTGGATTTCCAAGAATTGCCTGTGCGATTAAGATTCGCTGTTTCATTCCTCCCGAATATCCGCCAATCGCCCTGTCTGCCGCCTCCTGCATATTTACATAGGACAGCACACGATTAAGTTCATCCGCCACGTCCCTTTTGGAAATTCCCTTCAGCGCCGCCATATATGCCAGAAAACGCCTGCCGGAAAAGCTGTTGTAAAGCCCCTGCTGCTGGGGTGCATAGCCAATCAGGCTGCGGAACTGCGCCCCCAATTTGTAAATGTCCGTGCCATCCCACAATACAGCTCCCTCCGTAGGTTTGATGTTTCCCGTGATAATGTTCATCAAGGTGGATTTTCCGGCGCCGTTTGGCCCAAGCAGCCCGTAAATGCCGCAGCCAAGCGTGATGGAAACATCGTCCAGCGCCGTTTTATCCCTGTATTTCTTTGTAATATGGTCTAATTCCAGCATATGTAAAAGCCTCCTTACCTGCCTGCTCCAATCATTTCAATGCTGCGGTAATTCTCTTTTCCCGAAAACAGGTCTGCTTTTTTCATCAGCGCATATTTATACTGATGGATTTCATAGGAGCCATCCCCGTAGCCCGTGGCATCGTAATCGTAGATCAATAAAGCCTCATCCTCGGTTTCTCCGCAAAATTCCAGCGCCCATCCATTACATTGGTTGACGAGCGGGGTTTGGGTGATCTCACCTGTTTTTGTGTCTACAAAGTACCATGTCTGGTTTTCACCGCCGAGATTCCAATCCCTACAGCACAGCGTATCTTCAAATGTATACATCATCAGATTTTGCGGCAGTGTGCAAAGAGTTTTTTTCTCGCCTGTCTCTAAGTTGATGGCTTCGATATTCTGGTTTTCATTGGATGACAGGTACATGCTGTCCCCGTTTAGCTGCATGGAGTTTTCGTACTTGTTTGGCTGTCGGCAGATTTCCCGCAATTGCCCGCCGTTTTCATTTAGGCTGGCATATACCGTGTCGGAATGATTATACAGATTCCGGTACACATCATCATCCCATATTTCTTCCCGTGAAATTTCCCGCCCATAGTCGATGCCGTACAGTATAAATTCGTTTCCGTGGCATCCGACAATGCTCCATGAAATATTGTCCCCGAAGTCCATCGGGCAGACCTCCTGCATTTGGAGCGAAGAAAGATTGAGAAATACCAGCCTGCGTTCCTGGGAGGTAGTGAATGTCGCCTCTTCCGTTTTTTCCGTCGAAAGCCTTTTGGTAATGAGATAAATTCCCTCATCATTTCCAATCACCATATCTTCAATGGTTAAACCGGCATCAAAGGTATAGATTTTTTGGCGTTCGGTTCCGTCGAGATTTGCGCGGTACAGCGCAGCAGGGCTGCTTTCCACCGCGCTGTCGTCACCGATGGTAACGACGTTTTGCGAGCTGGAACCGTCATCATCATATTCACGGCTTAAAATATACAGGCTGTCCTGCAAGATAAACAGCCTGGTCGAAAAGATCGGAAAATCGTCATAAGAAAGCACGGCAGGACAGTCTAAGGTATCATGCCTGCACCCTGCCGTACTGCACAGGTAAACCTCACGCCCAGAAGAAAAATCCATGTACATTAAATAGAACCCGTAATTTCCATCACTTAACTCGGCTATCTCCGATGTCAGGTAGTAATAGCCGTCCTCCGTGTTGCAGGATGGTTCGCCATTCTTGCTCAGCAATGTTTTCAGTCCGCTTTTTGGGGCAGTATCCGTTTTGGCTGCCGTTTTTTGCGGTTTGGAATGCTGTTCCGTATTTTGGGTATCGGCTGTTTGGCCACAGGCACACAGCGATAAGCACAGAGTTGTTGTCATCATAAACAGTAACCACTTTTTCATAAAAAAAGACCTCCTTGTGTTTCTTACAAGAAGATCTTAAAAGACAAAAGTCAAAAAACAGTCAAACCAAAAGGGAAATTTTTACGCAGGCGCCATGTTCCGTGTTGGACAGCTCCATATTTCCGCCATGCTTTCGGCACAAAAGCCTGCTGATGGCAAGCCCGATTCCCATGTGGCCGTCCTTATCCGCGATCAGCATACCTTTCTTTTTTCTCTCTAAAATATCGGAAGAAAATCCGTCCCCGTCGTCTGTCACGGTAACAAAGAGGAACGAACCGGACAAGGTAAAGGCAAGCTGTATCTCGGTTTTGGCATACCGCACGGCGTTATTTACCAGATTTTCCAAAATCCGGTACAGCACGGCGGAGTCAACCGATATTTCCTGACTGGTAAGCGTATGCTTTGCATGAAGCACGATGCCTTTTTGCTCCGCTAAGAGCGCCAAATCCTCTGCGGCATCATCCGCCAGCCGGTCTGCCGCTGCCGTTTTGCGGGAAAGCTGCATTTCCTCAAGCTGGTTTAACAGCCTGACCGATTCGGTGTACTGCTCCAGCCGATCCGCTGACTTGCCAAGGTTATGGATAATGTGGCGCGTTTTTTCCCTGTTCATTTCCCCGTGCGTAAGCCCTGCCTCCAGATATTCGGTATAGCCCTTGATAATGGCAATGGGATTGCGCAGGTCATGCGCAACTGAAGCCTGCATCAGCCGTTGTTCCTCCAGCATATTCCACATTGCCCGGTTGTTCTCATAGAGTGCCAGCCGCATATCCTCAAAGGAACGGCATAAGCCCCCCATTTCATCACGGCAGTCATAGGCTATCTGGAAATCCAGATTTTGTTCGGCGATCTGTTTTGCCGCATCCGACAATACCGCTAACGGCTGCCTTAGCTTCCGCCTGTAAAAATAGATACTGCACAAAAAAATCGCCAGAAGCGCCAGCATTGCCGGTGCGGCAAACATGATAATCCCGCAAAGCCGGTAGGCAAGCTTTCTCTTTGGTGTCAGGGAGTCAGCACCCGTTTCTATTTTTTGGATGGAGTACCTCCGCTCCTTCACATCTTCTGAAATTTCTTCCTCATTGTCATAGGTCTGCAGGGAAGGCAGGGCTTCCATATCCGCTCCGATTTCCAGCAGGTATGTGCTTACGGAAACATTCCCATCAGCCCAGGTTTCTTCCATTGTGAGATACACTTCGTCTGGGTTCGGCAAAAGCCAGTGCCGGAACGCAGCGCAGCCACCGGCAATCAATGCCGACAAAACCACGACGATTCCCACGGAAAAAAGGACACTCAGCATCAGAAAACGTTTCAGCGGCAAATCGTTCCATTTCTTTTTTAACGCTTCCATTTGTATCCAACCCCCCAGACCGTTTCGATATATTCTTCGCCTGTCACGGCATGCAGCTTGGCACGTATTTTACGGATATGCTCCTTGATAACGTCTGCGCTGCCCTCCGCATCATAGCCCCATATCCGCTCATAAATGCGTTCCCGGTCAAACACCTGCCCTGCATTTGCCAGCAGAAACTCAATTAGTTCAAATTCTTTCTTGGAGACTTCAATCTCCGTGTCCCTGAAAAATATGCGGCGTTCGGTCAGGTTTACGAGCAGTTCGCCGGATGTCAATACTGACGAGGCACTGCTGCGGATGCGTTCATCACGCCTTAAATGGGCGGACACCCTTGCCGCAAGCTCCTTTAAGCTGAACGGCTTGGTGATATAATCATCCCCGCCGTACTGCAGCCCGTTTATTTTATCCTGCTCGGTAATCCTTGCCGTCAGAAACAAAATCGGACAGGACACATGGCTGCGTATCGCCTTGCAAAGTTCCAGACCGTCCATGTCCGGCATATTGATGTCTAAAAGGATCAGGTCAGGCTGTTTTGGCAGCAGTGCCAGCGCACATTTTGCACTGTCGGCAGTGTAAGTCTCGTAGCCCTCATCCCCTAAATAATCCGCGAGCAGCTCGGTCATCATCGTTTCGTCGTCTACGATTAAAATTTTATGTTTCATCCAGACACCTCCTGGAAAGATGATACACGTTAAAAATCAAAAAAGTGTCAAGGTTTTCCTAGCAGCCAGTCAAGAACATGGATGACTTTGATTCCTAATATAGCATATTGCTTCCATATAATCAAAAAATATTCCCGTTTCGGAATTTTTTGTGTTTTGTAAAGATATATTCCTGTTTGGGTTGTTTTGTGCTTAATGTAGATAGCAAGAGTTGTTGAGCTTTTAAGAGTTATGGGTTTGTGAATGGGTAGCCGTTGAAGATGGAGAGTTTGTATATTGTTTATCACAAGTCCTTAATCCATCTATATGTTCAAATAAATCTGGTTTTATAGGAGCACCAAGTGGATCTAATATGAAGTCAATACCTTCTCTTCTGGCGAGTTTTGCAGCAGATACAAAATCACTATCTCCGGATATTAAAATGATTTGTTCAACCTGTTTTTTATATGACAATGAAGCAATATCTAATCCGATTTTCATGTCAACGCCTTTTTGGTCAATTTCAATGCAAAAATCATCTTCTGTAAGGTCTTCAAATTTGATTGCTCCGGTACATAGTTTTTTAATAATATTAGGCCGTATAGTATAATGTGCCTGCTCCTCTGCGAGTTTTCCTAAACGGATCGCAAATTTCCGCTTTCTTTTTAATTCGTTCAGAAATTGAACCATCCAGTTGTATAAATCTGTTTTCCCAAAATCTATTTGCTTTTTAAGTAATGGATGGTAAATTCTTTTTGCGGTTGGAGGACAATCATAATAGAAAATTCTATACAGATCATTATCTTCCCCGTGGGTTCGGAGATGTCTTTTGCAATAATCTGCAAGTTCAGCAGCTCTGTCTTGCGCACTGATATCGCCAAATATTTTCTGTGCTCGTCTGCGATAAAAACCTCCATCAACGAGAATAGCTGTCTTCATAAGTAAACCTCCTTAATTGAAAAAGCACTAGGGTTCGGTCATTCTCATATAGTTGAGAGACGTACAACCTAGTGCATTATTAACGCGTAACCCTTGTTACACTTTCATATTATATGTATTTTGGTTGTATGTCAATACTTTTATTTTGAATTCATACAAAATTTTTTATAAATCTGCTATCGGTAATGATATTTTTCTTGCAGGATGTGATATAGAAAGCTATAATGAATTATATGTACGAGAATGGAGGTGTTTATATGCCACAGACAATTCAGGGATTAATGCAGCAGTATGTTTCATGTGTACAGGAAATATATGGTTCTCATTTACGGAAGGTAATTTTATACGGTTCTTATGCGAGAGGCGATTATAACTCGGAATCTGATTTGGATGTTATGATACTATTAGATTTATCAGATATGGATATAAAGGAATATAGACACCAGCTTTCAGATATGACATTTGATTTTAACATGGAGCATGATACGGATATAAAGCCGATTGCAAAGAGTGAAGCCCATTATCGAAAGTGGGTTGGAAACTATCCGTTTTATGCAAATGTCAACAGAGATGGGGTGACGTTATATGCCACAGCCTAACGGGATTGGAACGCAGAAAGATTTAATTCTATATAGAATTGAGATTGCAAAAGAAGATTTGAAGTCTGCTAAATATGTTACTCTTTAATGCTTATTATATGTCTTATTCTTCCGCTTCCGGTAAACAGAATACTTCTATTATTTTTTCTAATTCCTTATCGGTAATCTGAATTTTTTAGCATGGAAAAATTTTTCAGTCAGTTTTGGGTGTTTCCTTTTCTGTAATATCTTTAGCCTCTATCAAGGAGAAAATAAGAGAAACCATGAAAATTGCCATATCACTGGCATGGACACTATCCATAAAATAATCCACCAATGAATAACATATCATGCTGCACAGTGTATCCAAAACAATATATAACACTCTGGCCTGCCACAGGTTGATTTTGTGAAATTCTATCAAAAGCACTTTGGGTAATGCTTCTGTAACCAAATCAATGGGAAAAGATAATATAAAGACAATTACAAAAAACAGGAGGATGCTTCCGACAGAGCGGTATTTGAATCCAAAAACGGACATGATAAATCCACCAAACATGCTAACTAATAAAAAGATCCCAGCGATTACTCCGACAAAAAATGTAATTACCAGTATTTTGGCTATACCATCAGCAAAATATTTTTCAAATATTTTTTTCACAAGCCTCTCCTTCTTTCCATTAGTGGTCTAAAGGCAACTGCGCCAAATTGCACGATAGAGATGAGCAAAACTGACAGTTGCAAAAACAAAGTTTATATTAAGTATAAACTAATGAAGCCTATATTTCAATAGCTGCTGCATGGATGGATGGATTCTGCTGAGATAGATGGCATTTTTATAGACACTCTGCATGGATTATGTTAATATTTCCACAAGCAAATATTATTTTTGTTGGGTAAATTGAAACCACAACAGGGGTAGTGAAACACAGGAATGTAGGGTGAAGAAGGGAGATATTTATATGTCTGATCTTATTGTGAATGTGATTGCGGAAATTGCGGATTTTTTCATCACGTTTTGGGTGGATAACGTGGTTGACAAGTTTACGAAAAAGAAATAGATTCCGGTTTATCGGGGGTGAAATCTGTGCTCCTGTCGGTAATGCTGGTTTGCAAAAAAGGCGGATGATAAATATGGAAAAAATAACGCAGGAGAGATTGTCAAAAGCAGGCTGGAATGAGAAAAGAAAAATTGATGTTTCAGATATCAAGGAAATGTACTTGAATGCGGGTATTGTAATGCCGGCAAATGTGGAGAAATTTTTGAGTACATATGGGTTGTTGGTCTTTGATGATGCGGAAAGAAAGGAAAGTTTGGAGTTTATTCCAGGCAAAGCATTAGGAAGCAATTTGGATAGGGATTATTTTGAAGATTTATTGGAAGAATATGGTATTCACGAAATGATGTACCCGATTGGAGTTGCTTGCAGGGAGAATTTAATGGTATTAATGACAGAGAAAAATACATTTTACTGTTTTACGAATGGATATTTAGAGAGAGCAGGAGAAAATCTAGAAATTATGCTTGATTGTTTAGTTGGGGAATGCAAAAAAGCTGAGGTAATTGAATGACATATGGGTACATTCCCCACTGCTTGCAGCGTAAGAAACTTTTGCAAAAAAGTAAAAAATGGTACAATGTAAGCGGAGAGGAAATGTGTGGATGAGTGAATATAAGCATAAATATCCATTTGCAATACAATCATCTGAAGATAATATTGTTATTGAGGAATTTTCATATTCTGATATAAAAGTTATGAAAACAGTACATAATCGTAATGGGTGCGAAACGGTATTGTACCATGTGTGTATGTGGATAAAATAGTAATTACAATGGATTTGCAAATGTTTAGGTCGATTTTATATAACATATAAAGATTGGACAGGTGATGTTTCATGAATATGTATGAGTTAAAACAGTTGATTTATAAAGGCGAAAAAGTAGACATAGAGTGCAAAGAAGCAGCGAGCAATGTGCCGAGATCTGCCTATGAATCGTATTCTGCTTTTGCCAATACAAAAGGTGGCTATATTATTCTTGGTGTGAAAGAAGACAAAAAGAAAACACTTCCAGAAGAAAGATTTATTATACAGGGAATTCAAAATCCAAAGAAGCAGGTAGAGGATTTTTGGAATACCATTAACAGCAGCAAGGTTAATCGGAATATTCTGAAGGATGAAGATGTATTTATTGTGGAAGAGATTGGTATTAGTTTGATTGTGATCAAGGTTCCGAGGGCAGATTATAAAATGCGTCCGGTTTATGTTGGTGAGAATCCGTTCAAAGGGGCATTTAAGCGAAATAACGAGGGTGATTATCACGCAACGGAACATGAAATTAGAGGAATGATTCGTGACCAGAATCCGGACGGCAATGATGGAATGATTTTAGAATATTATACAATGGATGATATCGACAAGGAGACATTGCGGAAATACCGGCAGATTTTTGAAATCAGAAATGATGGGCATGTCTGGAATTCCCTTGACGACAAATCATTTCTCGAAAAACTTGGAGGGTATCGAAAAGACAGAAGAGAGGGCAAGGAGGGGCTGACACTTGCAGGTTTAATGATGTTTGGCGACGGACTTGCCATACGGAATGAGTTTGACAATATTTTTATGGATTATCGCAATGAAAGCGAAATTACAATGGATATCCGCTGGAATGACAGGATTACCTATGATGGGACATGGGAAAATAATCTCTTTAATTTCTTTACTAAAGTCACGCCAAAATTAACAGAGGATTTAAAGAAACCATTTAGACTTGAGGGAATACAGCGGATAGATGAGACTCCGGTACACAAAGCAGTGAGGGAAGCATTTGTAAACCTTATTATACATGCCGACTATTTGATGGATGCAGGTGTTCTGAAGGTAATAAAGAGGTCAAATGGCTTTGAGTTTACGAATCCAGGTATTTTGAAGCTTCCTTTAGAAGATATTTACCGAGGAGGAAATTCAAAATCAAGGAACCCGCATATGCAGACCATGCTTAGAATGGTTGGATTTGGGGACAATGCAGGTTCCGGCTTTCCATCCATATTGGCGACTTGGAAGGAGGAAGGCTGGGTAAAACCGGAGCTGATAGAAGATACCGCCCTTAATCAGGTGACTCTTTATCTTAAAATGATTCCGGAACAAGGAGAGCAATCAGCAGAAAAATCAGCAGAATCAGCAGAAAAATCAGCAGAAACGCAAGAAGTATTGTTATCTGAAAGGCAGAAACAGATACTTGCATGCATGGAGCCGGAAGTATTGTATAAGACGGAAGAAATCGCTGAAAGAATAGGATTAAAAGGACCAAGGACAAGGCAGTTATTGAATGAACTGGTGGCAATGGGCAGATTAACCTGTACAGCAACTACTAAAAACAGAAGGTATATAAGGATTGATTAAGTAAGGAATGGCGTGAAATGTGCCAATGGGGTAAGTTGTTGAATGACATATGGGAAAAGCTATGCTATACTGCTTTTTGGTTGTTAAAAGTGACAAAATTGGGATTTACGATAACCTTTTAAGGAGGACAGATGATGGAAAAAGCAAAATCAAAGAAAAAGATTGTTCTGATCGTCTTGCTGTGCATTACCGTTCTTTTGGTGATTGGCTGGTGGGCATTTTCAGTGAGCATATATAACGAGAACTTGAATCAGCGTTTTGACAGCTATGAGCCGTATATGCTGAATGTCGGGGATTTTAACGGTTTATCATGTTCGGAATATGATTTTCCTTCCGATAAAGGACAAAATCTAAAGGGATACCTGTACAGTTCGGGTGAAGAACAGCACGGCATTGTTGTCATGGCACACGGTCTGGGTGGAGGAGGCCACAACTCCTATATGGATGTTGCAAATTATTTTGCGCAGAATGGATATCTTGTATTTGCTTACGATGCTACCGGATGTGATGCCAGTGAGGGGGATGGTGTCGGTGGCGCTCCGCAGGGAGCGGTTGACCTCGATCATGCGATTTCCTTTGTTGAGGAAAGCGGTCATTTCCCCGATCTGCCTATTGTTCTGTTCGGACATAGCTGGGGCGGTTACAGCGTATGCAGTGTGCTGACCTATCACCCGGAAGTGAAAGCCGTTATAGAATGTTCGGGCGCAAACCGTTCGTCCGATTACTTTGAGGCAGTCGGCAGGCAGCAGGCAGGTGGTGTGATCGATACCATGATGCCGTTTATCAAGCTCCACGAGCGTATCCAATATGGTAAATATGCCTCAAACACTGCATTGGACGGTTTTGAAGCAAGTAAAGCGGCTGTCATGGCTGTTCACAGTGTAGACGATCGTGTTATCCCGATCGAGTACGGGTTTGATCTCTATGAGGAAAAATACAAAGATGATTCACGGTTCATCTTTCTGCGGCTGGAAAACAGAGGACACAATTACGTTTATGATGATACAACATACATAGATGAATTTAATGAAAAGTTTGACAAGTGGCTGGAAACACTTGATTACGACTATAATGCCAAAGAAAACAAAGACCGCTTCGCAGAGGACAAGGCAGACTATATCCATAAAAATCTTGACCGGAACAGGTGGTGTGACATGCTTGATACAGAGATGTTTGGGAAATTCCTGCGTTTTTATGATGAGCATATCGGCTAAATTGAAGTTTTGGAGGAGAAAGCGATATGGAAATAAACGAATATGAAAAGTGGAAGAAGATGTTATTAAGCGGAATCATTTTTGCTTTTATAACAATGGTTCTAGGGGAAATACCGATAGGCTGGGTTGAGTATCCTGAAACAGGAAATGAGCTTTTAGATATCATTATGGGTAGTGGCAATCTGACTGTATTACAGATGGCAAGTGGTGTATTTTTCGGTGGCATATTTATTCCATTACAGTATTACGGGTTTAAGGCTATTGCGGAAATTCTTTTGAAAACGGAATGTAAACATTGTGCAAAAATCACGGAAATTGGTGCAAAAGCCATTGCGCTTGGTGGGGGAATTGTTCATGTAATGTGTGTGGCATTGATGTTTGTATGTAGAATGGAAAATACAAGTAACCTCACGCAGATTCCCCAAAGCGTAATGGATTTTACATTATGGCTGGTGCTTCCTTTTTCGGCAGTATTTATGGTAGTTTATCTGCCAATGACCATAGCAATAGCGGTTCCGGTAGTAAGCGGAAAAACGGTTTTTCCTAAATGGGCTATCATATTTAATCCATTAACCGGAAAAATATTATTAAATGTACTCGCTATGGTATTACCCAATTCAAAGTTCATTAATGGTATTAGAATGAGTAATATGGGTATTGGTGCATTGATAACGTTTGTGGGTTGGTGGATATTACTTGAACAATATCAGAAGACGGAGACATCATAATCGTTTTGCGGAAGCTGTATAGGGCTAAAAATCAAAATTTTGGAGGAAAAATGTTTAAAGCTGCCAAATGAAATACCCTGTAAATTGATTTGTGAAAATTAGGTAGATATAGGGGCTGAAACATTAGAAGAGGCATGTGAAAAGGGGCAAATGCATGAACAAAATATTGATTATTGAAGATGATGTAACAATCAACGGATTGTTACGGAGTGTTATTGAAAAAAATGGATATGTTGTTGACAATGCGTATAGTGGGATAGACGGGCTTGCCATGGGACTGCATGAAGATTATAGCCTTATATTATTGGATTTAATGCTGCCGGAGAAAACGGGTGAGGATATTGTAAAAGAGCTGCGCAGAGTGAAGGAAACTCCCATTATCATATTGTCTGCAAAAGGCGAAACCTATAACAGAGTAGAACTTCTTCAGTTTGGGGTAGACGATTATATAACGAAGCCCTTTGATATTGACGAGGTGATTCTACGGATTCAAGCTGTACTCCGGAGAACTGCGGGACAGGAGATGAAGGAGATTGCCTTCCATGAAATTGTGATAAATACGGACTCCAAGCGTGTTACCGTAAATGGCGGGGAAATTGTCTGCACTGCGACAGAATATGCCATATTGGAGCTTTTGATGAAAAACCCCACCAGAATATTTTCCAAGCGGACTTTATATGAGCTTATAATGGGTGAGGATTATTTGCAGGAAGATAATACAATGAATGTCCATATAAGCAATCTTCGCAAAAAAA
>JAMPAW010000078.1 GCA_023666975.1 Clostridium sp. | reverse complement strand
ATATGGCTTGTTTTCTTTTATTCTACTATAATTGAACCGAAAAATCCAACGTAACTCTTTATTATCATTTTTTAATCGAATATCTTCCTGATTGTTATCCGCGTCAGACCAATATTTTTCTTTACAACTCGAGATAATATCATCATCTGAATATACCCAAAAACCATATTTGGTAAATCTATCTTTGATATCAGTTTTCATCATCTCTTCTAAAGAAGGAAAAATCGCTGTTTTTTTTCCATCGCTGATATTAATTGCACGTTTAAGCTCTTCTTTTATTTCTTTGTTAAAAACAATATCAAATGAATTTATAAGTATACCTGTTCCGTTATCATATATAGTCAAATGTTTATGATATTTTTTAAAATAATGTGATGTTTTTTTTAAAGAAAAATTGTTTTTTATTGAAACACATATATTTACTATACCATCAAATATTTTTATACTATTTAAAAAATCTGCTATTGTCATTTTCTTCCACCAATCATCAGTATTATAACTATAATTATACACCGATAATTGACAAAAGTCTACAAAAAGGTGTCGTCCTTTAAAGTTATATATTCCGATATTGGTATTTAACAATTTCATCTTTTATCATGAAACATGGAAGAGGAACGTTTAAATTTACACCTTTTTCATTTAGAAATAATCTGGTATAATGTATTAGATTATAAGGAAGAGAGGGATACAATGAAAAAAACGGTTACATATTTGATTCGCATTTTCGTGCTGGCCTTCTGTCTTGTTTTTAGTGTGGCAGATGTTACTTATGCCTATACGGAGGAGGAAAAGCAGCAGGCAAAGGCGTGGCTTTCGGCTCACGGCTATTCGCCGGATGCAGGTGGTGCTAGCCAGGCTTATCAGGATTATCTGAACGGTAAGTTTGATGAAGAACTGGGATATGATACGAATGGAGACGGTATTCCGGCAGCGACAACCGAGGAGAGTTCACAGCATGAGGAAACCACGGAGAAGGAAGCAGAAGGTATATCGATAAAACCGGAGAATAGAACAGACAGTGCGGAGAATGCAGACAAGAGTGGCAGTGACCGTCCGCCGTCCGCCGAAGATGCGGCATCGAATGTGAAAGATGATCAGCCGGAGACGGAAGACGCAGGCAGGGATGAGGAAGAATCTTTAGAGAAGCAAAAGACTATGGAAGACAATCGACAACAGTCTACAGAAGATATTACGGATAGCAGTGTTAGGGACGATTCCGGGAAATCGAATATTACATGGTATCAAACGGAAAATAAGTCAAAATATCAGAATGCAGGGATCATTGTCGTGTTATCAGGTCTTTTTATCCTGTTATGGGGAGCGTTCTTTCATTCTTAAAGGCTATTTGCAACCATGGGTTGACAAAAAGGAAAGAGAGATTGCTGGAAAAGAAATATACGGATTGTTATACTATGCGGGCAGATTACCGTAAGATAATCTGACGTTTGATGTATGAAAGGATGAGAGCGATGAAAAGAGTGATTTATTTTACCGTCTTAACCATCTGTATGTTGTTTGCAGCAATTGGAGTGAGCGGAGAAACAGTCTATGCCGGCAGTGATGGAATTGTAGTGAGCAATATTACAAGTACAAGTGCATATGTGGACTGGTCCGGACTGCAGGGAATTTATGCAGCGGACGGAAAAACGGTTACCGGTTATGATGTGGATATAGCTTCTCGGAAGGTGTATTCGAATACAACGGCAACCTCGGCACTGATAACCGGTTTGGAACCGGGGACTTATTATAATCTTGAGATTATGGTTTATTATCTTTATGGTAACGGGGAAAGTTATTGGGGATATGAATGGATTGGCTTTGACACACTTGGTTCCGGCGGAGGAGTAGACGGTGGAAATGCAGATGTTCCGGCACAGCCGCAGCCGGGGGAACCGTCATACAGCCCGGAAACGGCAACAGAACAATCGGTATTGTCGGTTCCGACGATAACCACAGCCCGGTTGGTGGATACCACAGCATATGTGCTTGCTTCCAATGTCGGTAATTGTGAAGGGCTGGAATTTCAAATTATTGATGAGAAAACACATAGAGTGGTAAAGCTGGAAACAGCATATACCTATGGAACCGAAATATACGGGATAAGTGCAGACAGAATTTATTCTGCGCAGGTCCGTTCTTTTGCCTATGACAGTAATTATGACCGGATTTATTCTGCCTGGTCAGGTAAAAAATATATGGTAGCCCAGCCGACAATTAACACGAAGAAGAGTAAGCTGAAAACCAGCTCAATTAAGGTGGTTTGGAAAAAGATTGCAGGGGTAAAAAATTATACGGTTTCTATCCGAAATCGGGGAAGCCAAAAATGGTCTAAAGTGGCGACAACAAAGAAAAACAGTTATACGATTAAAAAGATAAAAGGGAAAAAAGTAAATCTCAAAAAAAAGAATTATGAAGTCATGATTACGGCAAATGCAAAGATAAACGGAAAAACACTGAAATCAGATAATAGTAAGTACATTTACACTTATACATACTATCGATAGAACGCATCATGGAAAAGGACAGCCTGCAATACCAGCAGGTTTGTCCTTTTACTGCGTTTCAATATACTGTTGAATTGCCAGGTTGTTTTCCGAAAGGCGGCAGCCTAAAATATATTCGTTACTGCCCTTTTTGCAGCGCATAATGTGCGCTTGTACCGTCCGTGCCTTTGGGATTGGCAGGTCCGGAATCGTAACGGTGATCATTTTCTTTTCCGCTGTCTCAAAATCGGAATCTGTGGAGGTAAATGCCATACCATTGGCACTGATATCCAGCATATTGCCGTGGTACGTCTTTGGGCTGCCGTCAATAACAATTTCACAAGGGCAGTGGATATCCAGTCTTGGGTTTTTCTTGCGCTTCATTACCTTGGGATTGGCGTTCGTCACAACACGGTAACAGGGGTCGCCGTGTTCCGTGGCGGCAAAGACCGTGACACCTGTCCAGTGGTATAGTACATTTCCCAGTATCATCTGCAGATCACACTGCAGAGGGGTATCGGTACATTCCGGAATGGTCTTGGGACGGATATCGACAATGGCTTCTTTGTCCTGCTGGCGGAGCACCTGACCATAATATTCCTTGTCTGGCGTTCCGTCTTCGTCCAGCGTAATAATCGAAACCTTGCTGCCCGGTTTGGCATCATGAATCCCCATAAATCCGCTCGTGCCAAGCTGCACAACCAGATTGCCTACGGAGGCTTCGATTTTCCCGACGTTGACCGTTGTTTGCTCGTATTTGTCCAGCATGCTTTTGGCATTGTCGGATGCGTTATCGACATAATCGGTCATCACGGACATTGCATCGGACATTTGCTGCATGTTTTCCACCATATTCTGATTCGATTGCTCTACCTCCTTTATGGCATTATCAATAAGCGAGATATTGCGGTTTAATTTCCTGGAATCATCGGAAATGCTGGTTACGCTGGTGTTGACCTCGGTGATTTTTTCCAGATTCAGTTGAATGATTTCAATCATGTTTTCAATGGCATCCGTCATTTTGGCAGAGGTATCCTCCAGACGGTTTAGCGCCTTCATAATGCGGGCAGAGGAATCCTGTGTTTCGTCACTTAGTTTGCGGATTTCATCTGCTACAACGGCAAAGCCACGCCCGGATTCTCCGGCTCTGGCGGCCTCAATGGAGGCATTCAGCGAGAGCAGATTCGTCTGTGAAGTGATGTCTTCAATGGAAACGGTTTCTGCCTTTACCATTGCGAACTCCTCTGAAAATTCCTTCACGATCCGGCTGACATCTTTGGACAAATCGGCCATTGTATGTGTGGATTCCACTACGTTTGCCAGTTCCTTTGAACTTGTTCCGGCATGGGTGCCGGATTCGTTTACCAGCGAAACCATTTGTGAGGTCATGGCAGCTATATTCTCTACCTGCCGTTGAATGTCACTGGTCATGTTTATCGAAGAATCAGTTTTTTCGGCGAGGACAGCATTTTGTCCGGACAGCTCGTCCATATTGCCGACAACGGTATTGGCACTGTGCTTGTTTTCATCGGCAAGGTCCCGGACTACCGTGACACCGTCCACAATTTCCGTGCTGGCAGACTTTACCTGCTCTACCGTAGCTAAAATGACATCAATGTCACTGTCTGGATTCGGCATGTTGGAAGTATCTGCCTTATCGGATATGCGGTTTTTTGAAAATAAAAAATGTTTTTTCATTTGGATTTCCCTCTGTAAATTTGATTGTTATCATTAACTATTAATATAACATATTTTATGGCAATCGTGCAATGCGTAGTAAAAAATTATTATTTTTAATGGCATAAACGTGATATTGTCCCTAAATGAGGTTTGCATGAAAAATAAGGTTGTGATAAAATGTCACCATTAGCAGGATTTATTTGGAGGTGCAGACATGGCAAATGAGACAATGGCAGATTTTGAAAAGGAACTCACCAGTTCATTTCGTGTAATGAAAGAGGGTGAGCTGGTAAGCGGAATGATTGTGGATATTAATGATGAGGCAGTCACGCTGGATTTGGGATATTATGCACCGGGGGTGATTCCACTTTCCGAACTGTCAGATGACCCGGATTTTTCGGCGATGAAGGATTTGAAAATCGGAGATACGATTGAAGCGGTAGTGATCGATACCGATGACGGAAAGGGAAATGTAGAGCTGTCACTGAAAGAAGCAGTACAGGGAGCGGCATGGGAGAAGTTAAAGGAAATGATGGAGCTGGAAACGGTTGCCACGGTCCGCGTGAAAGAGAGCGTAAATGCCGGTGTAGTTGCCTACCTGGAGGGGATTCGGGCATTTATTCCGGCATCGCAGCTGGCACTTACCTTTGTCGAGGATACAGAGGAGTATATCGGAAAGCAGTTGGAGGTTAAGGTCATTACCGTCGATGAGCGGGCAAAGAAGCTGGTATTGTCTGCAAAGGCGGTTCTAAAAGAACGGGAAGCAGAAAGTGACAGGCAGAAAATGGCAATGATTGTTCCGGGTTCTGTTTTTGAAGGAACAGTGGAAAGCCTTATGCCATATGGTGCATTTGTGCAGATGGATAATGGGTTGAGCGGACTTGTACACATTTCCAAGATTTGTATGAAGCGGATTAAGAAGCCGTCGGAGGTGCTGTCCGTGGGACAACAGGTTAAAGTAAAGGTGTTAGAGGTGAAGGACGGAAAAATCAGTTTAAGTATTCGTGATGTGGAAACCAATACCTCGGAGGTGGCGACAGATGTAATCGAGAAGTTTGATTATCAATGTGAGGAAACACCGAATAATCCGTTTGCAGCACTGCTGGCAGGAATTCAATTAAAGGAGGAAGAGTAATGGAACAGTACAAGAAAGAATTTATCGAGTTTATGATTGACTGCAATGTATTGAAATTTGGTGATTTTGTAACAAAGAGCGGAAGAAAGACGCCGTTTTTTGTCAATACAGGCTTTTATCGGACGGGCTCTCAGCTGAAACGGCTGGGGGAGTATTATGCGGAAGCAATCAACAGTGAGTTCGGCACGGATTTTGATGTATTATTCGGACCGGCTTACAAAGGGATTCCGCTTACTGTTGCCACGACTATGGCGATTGCAGAGCGGTATGACGAGGATATCAAATACTGTTCAAATCGTAAGGAGGTAAAGGACCACGGTGATAAAGGTATTTTGCTGGGAAGCCCTATTGAGGATGGTGACAAGGTGGTTATCATTGAAGATGTAACCACTGCAGGAACGTCAATTGAGGAAACCCTGCCGATTATCAAGGCTCAGGGAAACGTGGAGATGATTGGTATGGTGGTTTCCGTTGACCGCATGGAGAGAGGCCAGGGAACGAAATCGGCGCTCAGGGAGATTGAAGAGAAATACGGATTTAAGACGACCTCGATTGTGACGATGCAAGAGGTTGTAGAACATCTGTATAATAAACCATATAAGGGAAAAATTATTATTGATGATACACTGAAGAAAGCGATTGATGCCTACTATGAACAGTATGGGGCAAATAATATTTAATATGGAGGTAGCTTATGAACGAAAAGGTTTACAGTACAATGAAAAAGGTTGGTGCATGGAATATTGCATTTGGAGTGATTTTGATTGCAGTGGGAGTTTCCATTGGCATTATGCAGATTGTTCATGGTGGAAGGCTGCTGGCAGATAAGAAAGAAATTATGTTTTAGTAAAGGAGTAGAATATGGTAAAGCATATTATTTTGTGGAAGCTGCGTGAGGATTTGTCTGAGCAGGAAAAGAGAGAGATTGCTGCCGGAATCAAGGAGCATTTGGAGGCATTGGTAGGAAAGGTGCCGGGGCTTTTGCGGCTTAAAATTGTCATCAACGAAATGAAATCCTCTAATGCGGATTTGATGCTGGACAGCGAATTGGAGGACGAGGAGGCGTTAAAGGGGTATCAGAAGCACCCGGAACATGTGGCGGCAGCGGATGCCTATGTACGCCCTTATACGGAAGTTCGCATGTGTATGGATTACAAATTATAGGCAGTGTATGGGGAATAATCAGCTGTCAGAACAGCTGTACCGGTCCGGACAGAACATCTCTTGCCACATAGAGGGTACTGTCCGCTCTGGCACTCATACTCCATTTTACTAAGGTCAGTGAGCAGTTTTTTATCTCAATACAGGTGATACAGCGCGGATGTACGCAGCTTCCCGTATTAACGTAGTGGATATCCTGCTCATGAAGAACCGGGCGGTGGGTATGACCGGTTATCAGAATCCGGCCGGTATCGGCTGCCCACTGGTTTAATCGTTTTTCTGTTTTATCTTTTACGTCGTAGTCTTTGGCGGCACTGGTGGGGTCAAGAATACCGAAATTTTCTAAGGGACGCCAGAGAAAGCGGACGAAAAATCTGGATAAGGGCCAGAAGGTAGAGTTTAACAGGCTGGCCTGGTGGCCGTGAGTCAGATAGACAGCGTGTTCTGGCTGACTGGCAGAGCGCAGGATTATTCCCTCGTGAAAGGTCAGGTCAGGGAATAACGGCTGTGGTCCTTGTGTCTCTGTGCAAAAATAGGTGTTACATTTCCTGGCACTGTAGTGCTTTTTCTTTTTTACAATATCATGATTTCCATAGAGCATATAGAGCCGGTTTTCCTTATAGAAAAGGGATAGAAGCCAGAATACATCACTGTGTATTTCAATAATATTTTCCATGCTGCGGTTTTCCCAAAGCTCGTCACCGTCACCCAGTTCAATATAGGAATAACCGTTCTGATAGTAGTGTTTTAAAGCGGCAAAAAATAAATGCTGGTTTTTCAAAAAATTATCTGCGGCATTGCCTACGCCACGGTGACAGTCACTAAACAGCACATAGCGGCTGCAGGGAGACAGAGGCAGTGTCGGGGCAGCAGCGAAGGCACGCTCCAAGCGTGAGGCGGTACTCATGACGGCTTCCTCATACAGCGTCTTTGGCGGTGACAGCGTTTATGGAAGCGGTGCAGCCGCAGTGTTTTCCGGAAAGCAAACGGGAGGAGGTAGTATAAATATAAAGTACGGTCTTCGGTACAGGTAAAGGGCTTGGTGGCGAGGAAATAAATTCTGCAAAATAGTTTATTTTTCCATTGGGAGAAAGAACACCAGAACCGTGTGGCCAGACTGCTGGCGGCTGTTGCCGGCCCGCGGAATGTGACGGTAATCGAAAGTCCCGCGGTTTCAAAGTCTTCCCTGCCAAGGCCGGCCTGATATAGCCCGTCAATAAATGCAGATAACATGGCTTTATTGGGAAAGGAGATTCCGGCCTTCAGACAAAGGTTTTCCGGTTTGGAAAAGCAGCCGGGAAGAAAGGCAGTCAACCACCAGTGCATCATTGAAGTTTTTACATAATCGCCGCTTTCGTTGACAAGAAGCAGGGACAGCGGAAGCATTTCGTCATCTAAAGCGCAGTCAAAGAGAGTGGTTTTGTAATTTTCCCGTGGGATAATCTCGTCTGCGTGATAGATTCCGATTTCCGCACCGGTGTTGATGCCGTATTGCCCTTTCCAAAATTCAATCAGCCAGGTTCTGCCATTGTAATCGAAATAGACAGGGAGGCTGTCAAATACCATTTGCAGACGGGGAGCAATATGGTCATAAAGGTAAGTGTAGCCGGCTTTTCGCTGCCACGCATGGACTGTGGAGGAAAAGAAGCCGTAGTAGCAGTGATAGCAGTAGCCAAAAGAATCGCTTAATTCGTCTAACCGGGAGCATTTTTCCCGTTTCGTCATACAACAGATTTTTTTCCGGATACGTCTTTTGCGGAGATGAAAGAAGAGGCCGGAAAGAAGAGCAAGAATGAAAAGAATAAAAAGAACGTAATACATAATCTACATCCTATGTGGTTTTATTACAGTTTATGCATGTTTATGCAGATTGGACACCTCAAGTATTTTTCACTCTGGTTAATGTATAATTGATGAAAAAATTTCCATACTAGTACAACAAGTGACAGGAAAAGAGGTTGACAGTATGGCATATCAGGTAACATTACCCCGAACCAATGAAAACGGATATTATGAAATTCGCTTAGAGAGCATTGGCGGTCTGGGAGCAAATCTATGCGGTAAAATGCTGGGTGAGCTGGGAGCGGTTTATATGAATTTGAACGCTGCCAGCTTTTCCAGTTACGGTTCCGAGAAAAGAGGGTCACCGGTCAAAGCGTTTATCCGTTACAGCGACCGGGACAATGAAATCGGCATTAATTCCCCGGTGGAAACACCACATATACTGGGGTTGTTTCACGAGGCGATGATTGGAAAAAGCGCTGTGACAGCCGGTGTGACCGAGGATACGGGAATCGTGGTAAACACGGACGCATCTCCGGAGCAGATCAGGGAGAGACTCCGCCTGCACGCCGGAACCGTCTATTGCATTGATGCGTTAAAGATTGCGATGGAGGAGAAAACGAGAATCAATATGGTGATGATTGGCGCCATTGCGAAGGCTTCGGGTTTTATTCCGTTGGAGGCAGTACTGGAGCTGGCGAAGGAATCCATCGGCAGGAAATATCCGGCGATGCTAGCGGCAAATCTGGTAGGAATCCGGCGTGGATATACTCAGCTTACCGGGAAGCATTTTGCGCAGGAGGATACTTGTGGAGAAAGCGAATACGAACCGGTTCCCTATCGGGAGTTGCAGAATGAATGGGGGTATGAGAATGCTCCGCTTGGCGGTGTTAATCCCTGTTTTGGCTCTACGGTTTCCAATGACCTGTCTGCGTCGCGGGAGGGATATATTCCTCTGTTTATCAAGGAAAGGTGCATTAACTGTGGACTTTGTGATACCACCTGCCCGGATATGGTATTTCAGTTTGCAAGAGGAGAATACAAAGGCAGGGAGGCAATGGTCAATATGGGGCTTGATTACCACCACTGCAAGGGCTGCCTGCGATGTGTGGAGGTTTGTCCTACCAATGCACTGGTAATGGGCATAGAGCGTGAACATCCGCAGCCGGAGCATGCGATGAAAAACATGGAGCTGAAGCCGGAGCATTTACAGTATGAGAAGGTGGGTGCCAATTCCTATGTGACCAGTGAATCCTATTTGACCGAAAAAACCGTGAACGGAGGGCTGATGTAGTGGAAAAGGAAAGCAGACAGGAAGAACAGAAACTGTTATTTGAAAGCGGCAACGAGCTGGCTGCATATGCGGCAAAACAGATTAATTATCATGTAATGGGATATTACCCAATCACTCCGTCCACGCAGATTGCTGAATTTCTTGACCAGATGAGAGCAGACGGGGATCACGATATCGCTCTGGTTGCTGCGGAGGGAGAGCATAGTGCAGCAGGAATCTGCTATGGTGCTGCTACAGGAGGCGGCAGGGTGTTTAATGCCACAAGTGCCAACGGGCTGCTGTATGCTTTGGAGCAGCTCCCGGTACAGTCGGGAACCCGCTTTCCTATGGTAATGAATGTGGCCTGCCGTACAGTTTCCGGCCCTCTCTGTATCAAGGGTGATCACAGTGACATTATGTATACGTTAAATACCGGCTGGCTTATTTTGTTTGCCAATACCCCGCAGGAAGTGTATGATTTTAACCTCTGTGCCATAAAACTTGCCGAGGCGGTAAAACTGCCGGTGATTGTGGCATTTGACGGATTTTTTACCAGCCACCAGAAACGGAACAGTATGGTTTTTGCAGAAGACGAGGCAGTACGCCGTTTTGTCGGTGATTACGAAGCCGCATATTCCGCACTGGATTTGGAGCACCCGGTGAGTATCGGCTCCTATATGAATGAACCGGATATTTTGAACAATAAATATCAGCTTCATTTAGCCATGCAGAAAGCACTGATTGAGTCCGCAGATATTTTTCGGGAGTACTGGTCATTGACCGGAAGGCACTACGAACTGGTGCAGGGTTACAAAACCGAGGATGCGGAGGTCTTGCTGTTTATCTTAGGCTCTGCTTATCACACGGCCAGGGTGGCAGTGGACGCATTGCGCAAAAAAGGAAAAAAGGTTGGTGTATTTACGACGAATATCCTGCGCCCGTATCCTGCGGACGCACTCTACGAGATGTGTAAGCATGCGGGGACAATCATTGTGGCGGACCGGCAGGACAGCTACGGTGCAGGGGGAGGAAATCTTTCTTTGGAGCTTAAGGCAATGCTGCAGGAAAGGCAGGCGCAAATACGGGTAATCAGCCGGATTTACGGTCTTGGCGGCAAGGATTTCTACGAGGAGGACGCAAGGCAGCTTTTGCTTTCGGGTTATGTGGAGCAGTTAAAAGCTTTTGATTATCTCGGTGTTTATCCGGGAAATGACAGGTTTCAAATGCCGGAATATTTTTCGCCGATTACCGGAGAGAGCGCATCACCGGGCTGTACGGTTGTACAAAGAGAAGTAAACGACAGTGTGACGGTAAAGGGAGGGAAAATCAACGAAGTGACGGCTATGCCGAAGCGTCTGGCTCCGGGACACGGAGCATGTCCGGGTTGTGGAATACCGGTAAACGTCAACCTGCTGTTAAAGGGCATTGAAGGAAATGTGGTGCTTTTGTTTCATACCGGCTGCGGTATGGTAGTCACTACTTCATATCCGAAGACGGCATTTAAAATACCATATGTCCACAATCTGTTTCAAAACGGTGCCGCAACTCTATCGGGACTGGTGGAGATGTTTCATCAGCGTCAGAAAAGAGGAGAATATCCCGAAGGAGAAATCACTTTTGTTATGGTCAGTGGTGACGGCGGTATGGATATCGGTATGGGTTCGGCTCTGGGAACGGCAATCCGCAATGAACGGCTGATAATTTTTGAGTATGATAACGGCGGGTATATGAATACCGGTTATCAGTTGTCCTATTCTACGCCGAAGGGGGCCAAAAGCGCAACCTCTCATGTGGGTGTGAACCAGTATGGAAAGCAATTTTTCCACAAGGATTCGCCGATGATGATGGCGGCTGCCAATCTGCCGTATGTGGCAACCGTGGCAGAGTCAAATCCGTCGGATTTTATTAAGAAGGCGGCAAAGGCGAAATATTACGCAAATAACTGTGGAACTGCTTATATCAAGGCATTGTCCGCCTGCCCGCTCAATTGGAATGATCAGCCGAACACAGAGAGAAGCGTCATTGCAGCAGCGGTGGACTGCTGTTATTTTCCACTGTTTGAGATAGAGAATGGCATTACCGGTTTAAGCTATAATCCGGAGAAGATGAATAAAAAAACACCGGTGCTTCAATGGCTGACGATGATGGGAAGGACAAAGCACCTTGAGAAAGAGCAGTACAGGGAAATTGTCGAGGAAATCCAGTCAGAGGTAGACCGGAGGTGGGAACGGCTTAAGGCAAGGGCGGAGAATCCGCTGCTTTAGAAGACAATAGTAGTTGTCGAAAAACGGAAATTATGATATTCTTAAGCGGTAGCAATGGATAATCGAATGAAGGCACATAGGAGGTTAAAATGGAGGAACATTTGAATGTAGGCAGGTTTGTTGTACGTGTGTTTTATCTTGCAGTTATTTTGCTGCTTGCCAATCTGCCTTCCCTTTTGTCGATGGGAAGCTTTGGCTTATTGATTCCTTTTGTGCTTCTGTTGTTTCTCTTTATGAACATTGTTCCGTCAATTGCCAATATGAAAATGCAGACGGCAAGGCTGCGCATTTGCGGAAACGGCTGTGAACTGTTGGTTTTGTTTGCGATTTCGACAACTCTGACTGTGGTTTATTCCATTGCCGGTTTTGCCGGGGCTTTTTCGATTGGAACAATCGTGTCCAATCCGAAAACGTGGATCATCAATACCGTTGTCACGGTAATTGTGGAGGCAATTGTATTTTGGAACGGCATTATCAGGGTTTATCTGACTTCTGCGCAGCTTGGCGTCCGCTGGCGTGTAGTGGGGATTATCTGCGGCTGGATTCCGATTGCGCATCTGATTGTGCTGGGAATTATCATCAAAACAGTGTTCAAAGAGGTATCTGTGGAAAACAGTAAAATACTGCTGAATAAATCCCGCCGCAGCCGGCAAATCTGTGCCACCAAATATCCTTTGTTAATGGTGCACGGTGTGTTTTTCCGGGATTTCCGCTATCTGAATTACTGGGGGAGGATTCCGAAAGAGCTGGAGCAAAACGGTGCGGTCATTTATTATGGCAATCATCAGTCGGCGGCTTCGGTAGAGGAGTGCGGACGTGAACTGGCCGAGAGAATAGAACAGATTGTAAAGGAAACAGGCTGTGGCAAACTAAATATTATTGCCCATTCCAAAGGCGGGCTTGACAGCAGATATGCAATATCCATGCTTGGAGCCGGAAAATATGTGGCAACGCTGACGACAATCAATACTCCTCACCGGGGGTGTGAGTTTGCCGATTATCTGTTGTCAAAGATACCTCAGCAGCAAAAGGATTTAATGGCAAATACTTATAACACCGCACTTGCCAAACTCGGTGACCCTGATCCGAATTTTATCGAAGCGGTTACGGACCTGACTGCATCGGCCTGCAGTAAGCGGAATGAAGTGGTGGAGGATGTACCCGGAATCTATTATCAGAGTGTCGGTTCCAAGTTAAATGTCGCTTCGGGAGGGCGTTTTCCGTTAAACCTTTCCCATAAGCTGGTCAATGCTTTTGACGGGCCGAATGATGGACTGGTAGGACAGGGGTCCGTTTCCTGGGGGGAGCGTTTTCAGTTTTTGACCGTGGAGGGAAAACGGGGGATTTCCCATGGCGATATGATAGACTTAAACCGTGAAAATTTTGACGGTTTTGATGTAAGAGAATTTTTTGTACAGCTTGTGGCGGATTTAAAGCGAAGAGGCTTTTAAATCCGGGTCGGCTAAAATGCCAAAACTGCGATGACATTGTACATAAAAAAAGACAAAAAAAGGAACACTTTTTGTTAAAAATATCTTGAGAATTAGAAAAAAAGCGATATAATAAAACATATATTGTATACAATTATAGAAAGTGGAGGAGTAAATAATGTTTGGTTTTGGACAGTTAATTGAAATTCTGAAAAAAAATCCAAAGAAAATTGTGCTGACAGAGGGAAAAGATCCTCGTATTTTAGAGGCTTCTTCAAGGCTTTTAGCAAGCAATTTTCTGCATCCGATTTTGATTGGTAATCCGGATGAAATTTATGATTCTGCTGAGGACAGCGGATTTAATATCAGGGGATCAGAGATTCTTAATCCGGCGGATTTTGAAGATATGGACAAAATGGTGGAGCAGTTCTGCGAACTTAGAAAGAGTAAAGGGGTTACCGAGGAACAGGCAAGGAAATACCTTTTGGAGAATAATTATTTTGGAACTATGCTGGTAAAGATGGGGTATGCCGATGCACTGCTTGGCGGGGCGACCTATTCCACGGCAGATACAGTAAGACCGGCTTTGCAGCTGATTAAGACTAAGCCGGGCAATTCGATTGTTTCCTCCTGTTTTATTTTGGTAAGGCCTTCTGCAACCGGTGACAATGAAGTGCTGGCAATGGGAGACTGCGGAATCATTATCAAACCGACAGAAGATGAATTGGTAGAGATCGCAGAAGAGACAATACGCTGTGCAAGGATTTTTGGGGTTGACCCGAAGGTTGCATTTTTGAGTTATTCTACCGACGGTTCAGGCAGCGGTGAGGATGTAGACAAGATGCGTAATGCAGCCAGGAAGACTAAGGAGCGCAATCCCGATGTTCCGATTGATGGTGAAATGCAGTTTGATGCAGCGGTATCACCGTCTGTCTCCAAAAAGAAATGTCCGGATTCTGAAGTGGGCGGACATGCAAATACATTTATTTTTCCAGATATCAATGCCGGTAATATCGGGTACAAAATTGCGCAGAGAATGGGTAATTTTGAAGCCTATGGACCGATTCTGCTCGGACTGAATTCGCCGATTAATGACCTTTCGCGTGGCTGTACTGCCGCAGAGGTTTATTCTATGGCGATTATTACGGCGGCATTATCATAAATTGTATATACGATTAATTAAGGGGTGCCCGTTGTCAGGCACCCCTTTTGATGGTCATGAGCAAAACTCATTATTGCCAAAATTCAGTTGTCCAATATAGACAATATCGCAAACAGGGTATTGGGGAGCCGTCGGTACTTAGGTGCTGTATTTTAGCACCTTATGTACCGTTACGAGCGACACATAGCGCAAGCGTGCCCAGTTGCGATTTGTCTATATTGGACAACAGATAGTTGAGAAAACAGAGTTTTGCTCATGACTATCCGCTACTTTGCAAAGTCCGGTATATGCTGTTTAATGGCCTCGAAGCTTTCTTTGCTGAT
>JAMPAW010000077.1 GCA_023666975.1 Clostridium sp. | reverse complement strand
ATTAAGCGATTGTCCTGCTTTGGTTGAGAAAATATTTGACAATCTGTATAATAGTTGCTAAACTAGTCCTTAGTTGTGTGAAAGAGCACATTTTGAGGTGAAAGGTGGAATGAAAGTGAGGAAAATGGTATTATCCCTGTTGGTTGATAACACGTCAGGTGTGTTGAGCCGTGTGGCAGGATTATTTAGCAGAAGAGGTTATAATATTGACAGCTTATCGGTCGGCGTTACGGAGAATCCTCAATTTTCCCGAATGACCGTTGCGGTAAGCGGCGATGATTTGACACTTTCCCAGATTGCAAAGCAGCTGAATAAGCTGGAGGACGTTGTAGAGATAACGGAGCTTAAGGACGGTGAATCGGTCTGCAGGGAGCTTGTGCTGGTGAAGGTGAAGTCAAACCGTGAGGAAAAACAGCAGATTATTGCGATTACCGATGTATTCCGTGCCAAGATTGTCGATGTTTCCATTGATTCGCTGATGATTGAATTGACGGGCAATGCGAATAAGATAGAGGCTTTTATCGGCCTGCTGGACGGATTTGAAATCGAATCGATTGTCCGGACCGGCCTTACCGGATTGACGAGGGGAACGCTGGGAAACAGATAATTGGATAATGTGTAGGATATGTATCTATCCGGGAAGGCGGACGGAGCCGGCCGGGATAGCTGCAATAATATATTTATATAGGAGGAAATGGAAATGGCAAAGATTTTTTACCAAGAAGATTGTAACTTATCATTATTGGACGGCAAGACTATCGCAGTTATTGGTTACGGTAGCCAGGGTCATGCGCATGCGCTGAATGCAAAGGAGTCAGGCTGTAATGTGATTATCGGTTTATACGAGGGCAGCAAGTCGTGGGCGAAAGCAGAGGCTCAGGGATTTGAAGTTTATACAGCAGCAGAGGCAGCAAAGAAAGCAGATATTATCATGATTCTGATCAATGATGAATTGCAGGCAGATATGTATAAGAACGACATTGAGCCGAACCTTGAGGCAGGTAATATGCTGATGTTCGCACACGGCTTTAATATTCATTTTGGCTGTATTGTACCGCCGAAGGACGTAGATGTAACGATGATTGCACCTAAGGGACCGGGACATACAGTACGTTCGGAGTATCAGGCAGGTAAGGGCGTTCCTTGTCTGGTTGCTGTTGAACAGGACGCTACAGGTCAGGCACAGGAGATTGCACTGGCATATGCACTGGCAATCGGCGGAGCAAGGGCAGGTGTTCTTGAGACAACGTTCCGCACGGAGACAGAGACGGATTTATTCGGTGAGCAGGCAGTGCTCTGCGGTGGTGTGTGTGCACTTATGCAGGCAGGCTTTGAAACGCTGGTTGAGGCCGGATATGACCCGCGTAACGCATATTTTGAATGTATACATGAGATGAAGCTGATTGTAGACCTGATCTATCAGTCAGGCTTTGCCGGAATGAGATATTCGATTTCCAATACGGCGGAGTATGGTGATTATATTACCGGACCTAAGATTATTACCGAGGATACTAAGAAAGCGATGAAGCAGATTCTTTCTGACATTCAGGACGGTTCTTTTGCAAAGCAGTTCCTGCTGGATATGTCGCCGGCTGGTCGTCAGGTACACTTTAAGGCAATGCGGAAGCTGGCAGCAGAGCACCCGTCAGAGGTTATCGGCGAGGAGGTTCGTAAGCTGTATAGCTGGAACGGCGAGGAGAAGTTAATTAATAACTAATGGTGATTGATCTGTACCGGCCGCAGCTTTTGCTGTGGCCGGTTTGGTTTTATGTGGAGGAAGCATGAAATATCAGAAAGTTTTGGCAATGTTTATGGGATTGGTTCTGCTGGCTGCCCTGACGGCTTGTGGAACGGAGGATAAAAAGGTATTCAATGTCAATGGAGAATACTTTACTTATCGGGACGTCGTGATATTTGGGTATATTTTTTCGAGGGAATATAATATTGAAGCGGATACGCTTGACAATGATTATGAAGGAAAGACGACCTATCGAAAATATTATAAGGACACCTTAGAAAATGAGATAGTGAATACACTTCTGCTCTATCAGGAGGCAAAGTCCCAGGGAATGGAACTGCCCGAACCGCAGCAGGCGGAAGAATTGTCACAGGTGCTTGCAGAAGATGTGGGTGAGGAGGCGTTAGAGAAAGACAGTATTACTTCACAGGATATTTTAAGGGTGTATGAAATGCGTATGCTGGCGGATGCTTACCTGGAAACCTTTTCTGATGAAGATGGGAAAGAGAATGAAGAGGAGCAGCGTTACATTAAAGTGTATCAGGTGATTTTTCCGACGATAGAGTTAGACGAAAACGGAATGATACAGTCTGATGAAAATGGAGCTCCGCTGGAGGCGGTTTCGGCAAAGGTGGAGCGCAGAAGAGAAGATGCCGCCGAGTTTGCACAGAAGGTGAAGGACGGAGAAAATATCGAGGCGTTAGTTAAGGAGTATGCCGCAGAGGTGACGGCGGCAGAGCAGTACCTCAAATATGAAGATTTGGCACCTGACTATAAAAGGAGAATTGACAGCCTTTCTGAAGGCGGTGTGAGTGACAGCTTCCAATCCGATTATGGATATTATGTAGTAAAATTGTTAGAGGCAGATGCCAAAGACTATGGAAGGGCACTGTCCGAGCATGAAGAGGAAACCAAGAGGCAGGACAGGGCGGGTGAAGAGTTAGAACGCCTTTATAGCCTTTATGTGGCACATAATATGGAATATAAGGAACAGGAATTATGGGACAGTATAGAGATAGATCAGTTTGCCCGGTAAACGGGACAAACGATAATCGTAAAAATGTTGACTGACCGATGAAAACAGCAGATATCATGGAAATCCGTCTGGGAGATATCTGCTGTTTTTTCGTTTTAATGCTATTTCATATTTGCGGCAATTGCATCGTAAAGGTCTAACTTGCAATGCTCGTCTGATGCAAAATGCCTGCAGTTCAAGCAGCTTGTACAATCACAATCCACGCAGTTGGAAAGCTCGCTGGTGGTCGTTTTGTCGTAGGAGCTGCAACGCTGTGCAACTTCTTCATATTCCCTTTTGGAACTTCTCATTTTGATACCTCCTGAAATCATGCAAAATATGTTACATATATAGTATGACTTGACAAGAGATATTTCATTCAGTAAAATGTCTTCAAATTTGTTTTTAGGAGGATGATTTATTTGGAGCCTGACTCGAGTATGATGGAAATATTTTCTTTGATAGTTCTTGTTTTTCTTTCTGCGTTTTTTTCTTCTGCGGAGACGGCGTTGACGACGGTAAACCGCCATCGGATGCGCGCGCTGGCAGATGAGGGGAATAAAACGGCAGATAAAGTGCTGCAGCTGGTAGAGAACCCGTCAAAAATGCTAAGTGCGATTTTGATTGGCAATAATATCGTGAATATCTCGGCTTCGGCATTGGCAACATCATTTACAACGGCAATGTTTGGCAGCAAATTCATCGGTGTATCCACGGGTATACTGACTTTGGTGGTTTTGATTTTTGGCGAGATTACACCGAAGACGCTGGCGACGCTGTACAGTGAACGGCTTTCGCTGATCTATATCCACATCATTCGGCCGCTTACCGTGATATTGACGCCGGTTATCTGGTTTGTGAATAAACTAAGCGATGCCGTGTTCTTTCTTCTGCGGATTGACAGGGACGGAGCGCAGAACCAGATGACGGAGGGAGAACTGCGGACCATTGTCGATGTCAGCGTGGAGGACGGAGTGCTTGAGAAGGAAGAGCAGTCCATGATTAATAATGTGGTGGATTTTGGTGATTCGATGGCCAAGGATGTAATGGTTCCACGGGCGGATATGACACTGGTGTCCGTGGCGGCTGATTTTGACGAGGTGTTTGAGGCATTTCAGGAGGAGCACTATTCCCGGCTTCCCGTGTATGATGATAACAAGGATACCGTTATCGGAATAGTTTACCTGAAGGACTTATTTTTCTATCAGAACAGTAAGAATAAAGAATCTTTTTCGTTGAGAAATATTATGAGGGAGCCGTTTTTTGTCTATGAATACCAGAAGACTTCTTCGATTATGGCGGAGATGCGGGGACGCTTTGTTTCGATGGCGATTGTACTCGACGAGTATGCGACAGCGGTCGGACTGATTACGCTGGAGGATTTGCTGGAGGAGATTGTAGGCGAGATTCGTGACGAGTTTGATATGGACGAGCTGCAAAATGTTACCCGGCTGGCTGAGAACAAATATGAAGTGGACGCGGCAATGAAGTTAAGCGACCTTGAGGACCATTTGGGGATTGTTCTGGAGTCGGAACACTATGATTCATTAGGCGGATATATCATTGAGCTTTTGGACCACCTGCCGGACGAAGGGGAGACGGTCAAAAAAGACGGGCTTACATTTAAGGTTTTGTCGATGGATAAGAACAGAATCGACAGAGTAGAGATTGTTATAGACCCGGAGCTGCAGGCGGCTCCGTAAAAAATAGAGAGGTGAGAACATGATAAGTGCAAACGATGTGACATTGAGATTTGGTAAGAAGGCATTATTTGAAGATGTGAATATCAAGTTTACCGAGGGGAATTGTTATGGGTTGATTGGAGCAAACGGTGCCGGCAAATCCACTTTCCTGAAAATTTTGTCCGGTGAGGTGGAGACGACGAAGGGTGATGTGGTGATGAATGCCGGAGAACGGTTATCCATGCTGCAGCAGGACCATTTTAAATACAACGACTATTCCGTGCTGGACACGGTGATTATGGGCAACAAACATCTGTATGATGTGATGAAAGAGAAAGAGGAGATATATGCAAAAGCGGATTTTTCCGATGAAGATGGTGCAAGGGTCGCCGACCTCGAAGCGGAATTTGCGGAGATGAACGGCTGGGAGGCGGAATCCGATGCGGCTACGCTGTTGAATGGGCTGGGTGTAGAGACGGAACACCACGATAAACTGATGGCGGAGCTGGAGGACACATTGAAGGTAAAGGTGCTGCTGGCGCAGGCGCTGTTCGGCAATCCGGACGTATTGCTTTTAGACGAGCCGACGAACCATTTGGACTTAGATGCCATTGCGTGGCTAGAGGAATTTCTGATTGATTTTGACAACACGGTTATCGTGGTTTCCCACGACCGCTATTTTCTGAATAAGGTCTGTACGCACATTGCGGATATCGATTATGGCAAGATTCAGCTGTACGCCGGCAACTATGATTTCTGGTATGAATCCAGCCAGCTGATGATTAAGCAGATGAAAGAGGCGAACAAAAAAAAGGAAGAGAAGATTAAGGAATTACAGGAGTTTATTCAGCGTTTTTCGGCAAATGCTTCCAAATCCAAGCAGGCAACGTCGAGAAAACGTGCTTTGGAGAAGATTGAACTGGACGAAATGCGTCCTTCCAGCCGTAAGTATCCGTATATTGATTTCCGGCCGAACCGTGAAATCGGAAATGAAGTGCTGACGGTAGAAGGTATCTCCAAAACCGTTGACGGGGAGAAAATTCTGGACAACATCTCCTTTACGATTGGCAAAGAGGACAAAGTGGCCTTTGTGGGACCGAATACGCTGGCTACGACAATGCTGTTTAAGATATTGACCGGCGAAGTGGAGCCGGACGAGGGAAGCTACAAATGGGGCGTGACGACGTCGCAGGGATACTTCCCCAAGGATAATACGCAGGAATTTGATAATGACCTGACGATTGTGGACTGGCTGACGCAGTTCTCGGAGGAAAAGGACCCGACCTATGTCAGAGGCTTTCTGGGCCGAATGCTGTTTGCCGGAGACGACGGAGTGAAGAAAGTACGGGTATTGTCCGGTGGTGAGAAGGTCAGGTGCCTTCTTTCCAAAATGATGATTATGGGTTCCAATGTACTGGTGCTCGATGAGCCGACGAATCATTTGGATATGGAATCCATTACGGCGCTCAACAATGGGCTGATTAAATTTCCGGGCGTTGTCCTGTTTTCTTCCCAGGATCATCAGTTTATCCAGACGACGGCTAACCGTATCATGGAGATCACCGCCACGGGCCTGATTGACAAGATGACGACCTATGATGAGTATCTGGAAAGTGATGAAATGGCGAGAAAACGCCAGATTATGAATGTGACATCTGCTAAGGAAGAGGAATAGGCAGGCAGCTTGGAAACGGAGAAACAGCGGTTATTGTGAAATATGCTGTCCTGAAAAGGCAGAAATGGTCAATAATGGGTAGAAAATAGCGTGTTTATGCGGCAATTTGCATAAAGCATAATATAGAATTAAGATATTATGGCGGAATTGCCAATAAAAAACGAAAAAAGGACTTGCAAAATTGTTCAAAATGATATATAGTAGAGTAACGGTAATGAAATCATACCTACGGCATTTTTATTATGAGACATCATAATAATGATATAAATGCAAATCTATTATTTAATTCTCAAAGGGAGGAAAAACGTATGAAGAAAAAAATGGTAAGCGGTTTGCTTGCAGCAACTATGGTAGCCAGCTTGTTGTTTGGTTGTGGCGGTGATGATGCTGGTTCTGAGACAACAGAGGCAGAGGATACCAATACTGATGATGCTGAAGGTGGCGAGGATACCAGTGATGAGTCTAGCGTTGATTTGCCAGAGGATACAGGTAAAGTATTGAACATCTATTGCTGGAATGAAGAGTTTAAGTCTCGTATCACAGACCACTATGCAGACTATGAAGAGGTTGATGCAACTACCGGTAAGATTGGTGATGTAGAGGTTCATTGGAACATTACTCCTTCAGATGACAATGCATACCAGAACAATCTGGATGAGACATTGTTAAAGCAGGAGTCAGCAGCAGACGATGACAAGATTGATATTTTCTTGATCGAGGCTGACTACGCTCTGAAGTATGTTGATTCTGACTACGCAATGCCAATCGCAGATCTTGGTATTACTGACAGTGACCTGTCTAAGCAGTATCAGTACACAAAGGATGTCGTAACAGACTCTAACGGTACTCTTAAGGGTGTTTCTTGGCAGGGTTGCCCGGGTGTATTGTTCTACAACCGTGAGTGCGCTAAGGAAGTATTAGGAACAGATGATCCGGATGAGGTTCAGGCATATGTTAAGGACTGGGCTACATTCAATGAGACAGCTACTACAATGAAGGATGCTGGCTACAAGGTTATGGCTACAGTTAACGACTCTTATCGTGTATACTCTAACAATGTTAGTTCACCTTGGGTTGTTGACGGCAAAGTTGTTATTGACGACAACATCAAGCAATGGGTTGATGATTCTAAGGCATTAGTTGACGCTGGTGCTACAGGTACTCAGGAGTTATGGTCAGATGACTGGAAGAAGGGCTTCTTCCCAGACGGTAAAGTATTTGCTTACTTTGGACCGGCTTGGTTAGTAAACTTCTCTATGTCTGCTGATACAGAAGGTTCTATCGGTTACAACGGTGGCTGGGGTGCTACAGAAGGACCTCAGGGCTTCTTCTGGGGTGGTACATGGCTTTGTGCA
The DNA here is from genome assembly GCA_023666975.1 of Clostridium sp. The sequence continues at coordinate 7,483 of JAMPAW010000077.1, read as the reverse complement.
GCTGCTGGTACAGATAACCAGAACTTAGTAAAAGATATTATTCTTACAATGACTACAGATGATGCAGTTATGAAAGAGATTGTTGAGAAGGATGATGATTTCGTTAACAACCAGACAGTTATGGATGATATGGCTAACTCTGATTACACCAGCAAGATTTTAGGTGGTCAGAACCCACTTGGCAAGTACGCTGCAGGTGTTGCAGGTCTTGACTTGAGCAACCTTTCCGCTTATGACCAGGGTTGTAACGAGGAGTTCCAGGGTGCAATGAAGAACTACTTTGACGGCAATGCTACCTATGAGGAAGCATTAGACCAGTTCTACAAGGCTATTCAGGAGAAGTATCCGGAGCTGACAGTTGAATAATTATATCGAATATAACTATTCCAACTAGTTGAATTATCATGGCCGTGCCTGTCGGTTTGGGCGGGCACGGCTATAATTTTGTCAAAATACATAATTACAAAGCGAAGCAGTCAGGATTGTGCAGAGTTGACAGCAGGTTTGCACAGGGAAGACAGGAAGATTTGCTGTGAGCTCTGTAAGGAAATGGGAAAAGGGGGCAAAATGCTATGAAAAAGAAAAGTAATGTGGTTCGCTTTAACAAATGGGGCTACATATTTTTGATACCGTTTATTGTAGTGTATTTCATCTTTCAGATTATTCCGTTAGTGAGTACAATATACAACAGTTTTTTTGAAAACTATATGTCTGGCTTGAAACAGATTGGACCCAATTTTGTCGGGCTGGCAAATTATGGTTCATTGATTTCTGGTGGAGATTTCATCGTGTATCTGAAGAATACACTGTTGATGTGGATTATGGGCTTTGTTCCACAGATTTTGATCTCTCTGCTGCTGGGTTCATGGTTTGCTGACAACCGTCTGAATGTCAAAGGTGCACAGTTCTTTAAGACGGTTATCTACATGCCGAACCTGATTATGGCATCTGCGTTTTCAATGTTATTCTTTACGTTGTTTGCGGACAGTGGTCCGATTAATTCAATTTTGGTAAGTATAGGAGCACTTGCAGAGCCTTATTCTTTCATGTCACATGCAGGAAGTGTAAGGACGTTGGTGGCTTCGATGAACCTGATTATGTGGTTCGGTAATACGACGATTCTGCTGATGGCAGGTATGATGGGTATTGACCCAGCATTGTTTGAGGCAGCACAGGTAGACGGTGCAACGTCTACACAGGTATTCTTACGGATTACACTGCCGATTTTGCGGCCGATCTTAATCTACGTAATGATTACCTCTTTGATTGGTGGTCTGCAGATGTATGATGTACCACAGATTCTGACAAATGGTACCGGTGATCCGATGCGTTCATCAATGACCTTGATTATGTTCCTGAATAAGCATTTGGCAAATAAGAACTACGGTATGGGTGGTGCATTATCTGTAATCCTGCTTGTTGTAACAGGCGTATTGAGCTTTATTGTATTTAGATTTACTGGTAATAATGATGACGGGAGGTAGGAGATATGGCAAAACAGGAATTGGATAAAGGATTAGGCATTCAGACCAGAAGAACAATCGCCTACGTTGTCCTCGGAATTATTACATTTTTCTGTCTGATTTGGTTCTATATTTTGATTATTAACTCAACGAGATCAAACGGTGAAATGGCAACAGGTTTTTCAATATTACCGAGTAAGTATCTGTTTACGAACTGGTCGAATTTGGTTCATGGAACGTTGCCGATCTTTAACGGTATGTTAAATAGTATTATTATTGCGGCGATTAGTGCATTATTATGTGTATATTTCTCAACAATGACTGCTTATGCATTCCATGCGTATGACTTTGCACTGAGAAAGTTTTTATTCACATTTATTCTGGCAATCATGATGATTCCTACTCAGGTAGTAGCACTTGGTTTCGTGCGTTTGATGAACAATATGAAGCTGGATGATACATTTATTCCGCTGATTGTACCTTCAGTGGCAGCACCGGTAACCGTGTTCTATATGAAGCAGGCAATGGAGAGTACGCTGTCCATTTCCTTGATTGAGGCGGCACGTATTGACGGTTCAGGAGAGTTTAGGACATTCAATGCGATCGTACTGCCGTTGATGAAACCGTCCATTGCAGTACAGGCGATTTTCACTTTTGTAACCAGCTGGAATAACTACTTTACTCCTGCATTAATCCTGCACTCTGATAACCGGAAGACACTTCCGATTTTGATTGCGCAGTTACGTGCGGCTGACTGGTTGAAGTTTGATATGGGTCAGGTTTATGTGATGATTCTGTTCTCGATTCTGCCGGTTATCGTCGTTTACTTAATTCTTTCTAAGAATATTGTAGGCGGTGTTGCACTCGGTGGTGTTAAGGGCTGATGTGCCAACAGACGAATGAACAATGATGATCACTGGACTGGAAGGAAATCTTACCGGTATAGATATCATTGCATAGCGTATAGAGCAAAGGGAAGACCAAAGCGGTTTTCCCTTTGTTTTTCTTTTCTTCTTTTTTCATGAGATTTATCCAATTTTCGCCAAAATAGGACTAGATTTTTTTGGTAATATATGCGAAAATATATTTAGTTACGGCAGACCGCTTATTCGTAATGCCGATAATATTTTTACATATTGAAAGGAGTTTCAACATGATTTATTCACAGGAAGTAGAAAACATGTGCCCAGTAGCTCAGGGTGTGCATCATGGCTGTGCACCGATTCCTGAAGAAGCAAAATGGGTTCAGGCAAAAGAAGTAAAGGATATTTCTGGTTTAACACACGGTATTGGCTGGTGTGCTCCACAGCAGGGTGCCTGCAAGCTGACATTGAATGTAAAGGAAGGTATTATTCAGGAGGCATTAGTGGAGACAATCGGATGTTCCGGTATGACTCATTCGGCAGCAATGGCTTCGGAAATTCTGCCGGGCTTGACCGTAATGGAAGCGCTGAATACCGATTTGGTATGTGATGCAATCAATACGGCCATGAGAGAGTTATTTTTACAGATTGTATACGGACGTACACAGAGTGCATTTTCTGAAGACGGTCTTCCGGTAGGTGCAGGTCTTGAGGATTTGGGTAAGGGACTCCGCTCACAGGTTGGTACGATGTATGGTACCCTTAAGAAAGGACCTCGTTATCTGGAGATGGCAGAGGGATATGTTACGGCGATTGCATTAGATGATGAGGATTTAATCATCGGCTACAAATTTGTTAACCTTGGTAAAATGACCGATTTTATCAAGAAGGGTGATGATCCGAACACTGCATATGAGAAGTCTTGTGGTCAGTATGGCAGAGTAGATGATGCTGTTAAGTTAATCGACCCACGTACAGACAAAGAAATTGCTAAATAATAGAAGGAGGTAACGATATAATGGCATTATTTGAATCATATGAAAGAAGAATTGATAAGATTAATGAAGTGTTAAACAGCTACGGTATCTCCTCTATCGAAGAGGCAGAGAAGATTACAAAGGACGCTGGCTTAGATGTATATAATCAGGTTAAAGGTATTCAGCCGATTTGTTTTGAAAATGCCTGCTGGGCTTATACAGTAGGTGCTGCAATTGCAATCAAGAAGGGCTGCAAGAGAGCAGCTGACGCAGCAGCAGCAATTGGTGAGGGACTTCAGGCATTTTGTATTCCGGGGTCTGTTGCAGATACCCGTAAAGTAGGATTGGGACATGGTAATCTGGGTAAGATGCTGCTTGAGGAGGAGACGGAGTGTTTTGCATTTTTAGCAGGACATGAATCCTTCGCTGCCGCTGAGGGCGCAATCGGTATTGCAGAGAAGGCAAATAAGGTTCGTCAGAAACCATTGAGAGTTATTCTTAACGGTTTAGGCAAGGATGCCGCACAGATTATTTCCCGTATCAATGGTTTTACTTTTGTGGAGACGGAGTATGACCCATATACAAACGAGGTGAAAGAAGTATTCCGCAAGTCTTATTCAGAGGGACTTCGTTCAAAGGTTAACTGTTATGGTGCAAACTCTGTACCGGAAGGTGTTGCGATTATGCACAAGGAAGGCGTAGATGTATCAATTACCGGTAACTCTACCAACCCGACACGTTTCCAGCATCCGGTAGCCGGTACATATAAGAAAGAATGTCTTGAGCAGGGCAAGAAATATTTCTCCGTTGCTTCAGGCGGTGGTACAGGACGTACACTTCACCCGGATAATATGGCTGCCGGTCCTGCTTCCTATGGTATGACCGATACATTAGGACGTATGCACTCTGATGCACAGTTTGCAGGTTCTTCGTCTGTTCCGGCACACGTAGAGATGATGGGTCTTATCGGTGCAGGTAATAACCCGATGGTTGGTATGACTGTTGCCGTTGCTGTTTCGATTGAGGAAGCGGCTAAGGCTGGCAAATTCTAAGAAATGCAGTAAATCAAGGGCTATCGTTGATGTAGGTTGTCAGCGATAGCCTTAAATTCTGCTTGAAACAAAAGCAAAAACATGATATAATATAGATAGAAAATGAGGAAACAACCGCCCACAAAGTGGTTGACCTCCAGAAGACTATATAAGCCTACCTGTTCTGCCAAGATACAAGGTAGGCTTATTTATTTTCGCTTGTTCCTCTTATCGAGAAAGGCAAGCAACGCTATAACAAAACTACCAAAGGCAATTAGCAAAGCCAATATACCGATGAAAATCGAAATGATTTCAAAAGCTGTCATTTGCGCCACCTCCCTTCTTATGTACTCCGGCGAACCGGGCATGAAGTTTTGGGAGGCTACCACCTTGCAACACGATTGTTCCTCTTCGTTATTCTACCATATTCTTTCTTTTGTGACAATTCCCTATCAAATGTTTTATGAGTGATGGAGAGAACAATATATTTTGAGGAATCACATTTTTGGAATCGTAAAGGAGAGGTGATGAATGTGACATTTTGGAAACTGTGGCATATGATATCATAACAGGGCAGGAAAATGTTAGGGTTGCATTATTGTGATGAATGGAGTGCTATATGCTTGGATAGGTACATTGTTTACCTTTGGAATTACTACACTGGGAGCAGCTAGTGTATTTTTTATGAAACGGGAGATCAATGAGCGGGTCCAATCCGTATTTTTGGGATTTGCTGCCGGAGTAATGGTGGCCGCTTCCATATGGTCGCTGTTGACACCGGGAATGGAGCAGGCTCAGCAATTGGGGCAGATTAGCTGGCTGGTTTGCTCTGTTGGATTTATTTTGGGTGTTATCTTATTATATGTGACAGATTCGGTATTTCAAAAAATCTACTATCATTTACAGCGGAGTCATCAGTTAAAACAGTGTAGAAAAAGCACGTTAATGATGCTCTTTGCCATTACAATGCATAATATCCCGGAGGGAATGGCAGTGGGAATTGCCTTTGCAGCGGCGCAAAATGATTCGACAGATATCGGATTGTTATCGGGAGCGATTGCGTTAACGGTAGGAATAGGTATCCAAAATTATCCAGAGGGAACGGCAGTGTCGCTTTCTCTGATGCGGGATGCCATGGAAAAGAAAAATGCTTTTCTGATTGGAAGTCTGTCTGCTATTGTAGAACCGATATTTGGAGTTCTGTCTGCACTTTTATATGGAACGATTATCAACTGGATGCCGCTGCTGTTATCCTTTGCGTCGGGAGCCATGATATATGTGGTGGTGCAGGAATTGATACCGGAGGCTCACTTTTGCAGTGAAAGTAAGAGTGGAACTACCGGTTTCGTTATCGGTTTTTTGGTGATGATGATTTTAGATGTGACACTGTAAAAATTTTTCCGGACTTTTAGCAGGTGGACTGCAAGCTAAATCCGACCCGGATTTTGATTTCACACTTGGTGATTGGGTAGCTTAAGTTTCACAAATGGCTATTGACTTGAAGTTTCACAAATGCCTATTGACTTTTGGTGTTCAAAAAGTTATCATATTAACAAACTTGCCGTAGTGCAAATATTTTTAGGAGGATTCGATATGAAGTCAGTTAAAATTTCTTTAAATTCCATTGATAAAGTTAAGAGTTTTGTCAATGATATTGCCAAATTTGAAGCAGAGTTTGATTTGGTCTCTGGCAGATATGTTATTGACGCCAAATCAATAATGGGAATCTTTAGTCTGGATATCTCACAGCCGATTGACTTGAATATTCATACAGAAGGCGATGATGCAGAGATTTTAGAGGCTTTAGAGCCATATCTCATCAAATGATATTCCGCTTTCATTCAATAGCGTATAGAAGGGAACTGTTACAAAGTGCGGGAATGACGATGTAATAGTTCCTTTTGATGTGTTAAAGATTGGCGATATTGACGAAATTTTGTGGAAATTTTGGAGTTTTTTGGAGAAAAATTCGTTGACATGGATATTTATTTGTAATATAATATTTCAATGTGACAATAGGTGGAGATTGTTGTTTCGGACATTGCAACAGGCTTATCGAATTGTGCACTGGATTGAAATTTATTGGATTTTTTAAGGAGGAACACCATGAAGAGTTATATGGCAAGCCCATCAACAATTAACAGAGAGTGGTATGTAGTTGATGCTACAGGACATACATTAGGACGTTTGGCATCTGAAATCGCAAGCATTTTAAGAGGAAAAAATAAGCCAACCTTTACGCCTCATATGGATACAGGCGATTATGTGGTTGTTGTAAATGCAGATAAGATTAAAGTGACTGGAAAGAAATTAGACCAGAAAGTATATTACAATTATTCAGGCTATGTTGGTGGTCTGAAGGAGACAACATTAAAAGAGCTTTTAGCTAAGAAGCCGGAGGAGGTAATTCGTAAGGCGGTTAAGGGAATGCTTCCCAAGGGACCTTTGGGACGTCAGATGATTACCAAGCTTCATGTATATGCTGGTCCGGAACATAAACATCAGGCGCAGCAGCCTAAGACATTAGAGATTAAGTATTAGTGAAGGAGGACAAAGCAGTGGCTAAAACAACAAGATTTTACGGAACTGGTAGAAGAAAAAGCAGTGTTGCGAGAGTATATTTAACACCTGGTACAGGTAAGATTACCATTAATAAAAGAGATATGGACGATTATTTTGGATTGGAGACCTTGAAGGTAATTGTTAATCAGCCATTTGTGGTTACCAACTCGGTTGGCAAGTATGACGTATTGGTTAACGTTCGTGGTGGTGGATTTACCGGTCAGGCAGGAGCTATCCGCCATGGTATTTCCAGAGCATTATTAGAGGCAGACGCAGACAACCGTCCTGCACTGAAAAAAGCCGGATATCTCACTCGTGATTCAAGAATGAAGGAGAGAAAGAAATACGGTTTGAAGGCAGCGAGAAGAGCACCGCAGTTCTCCAAGCGTTAATTTCAATTCTCAAAGAGATAATTTCAAGTCTGTAGAGCCACAGAGGGCAGCAGTCTATTGCTTTCCTAACGGTTTGCATTAACGGTAATTTATTCTTGAATTTATTTGGGGGATATGCTATATTATGGTTAAACAGAGGAAAAGCCAGAGAAGCGGCTACCCCTCACAATAACATTAGCGTGTTACAAAGTAACA
>JAMPAW010000076.1 GCA_023666975.1 Clostridium sp. | reverse complement strand
GACAGGATGATTTTTTAAAGCTTCGGGTTGGACAGGGCAGCATTCAGGCAGATGTGAAATATAACTATCAGGAACGAAGATTTGTTTTAGATGATGATAATCTGCAAAAAGAAATGCTGAAAATGTGTGAGAATCCAAAGAAAATTGAGGGGGTTCCGATTATTGTTTCGCTGTTGGAAAATTATATTTCCGGCGTAGTCGGTGCAAGGGAGGATACGCTGGCATTTGCAAAGGGTTTGATTCTTCAGATGGTAACCTATTACAGCTATGATGAATTTAAGCTGGTTTTGCTGATTGATCCGGCAGAGGAAAAGGAGCTGGAAATGCTCCGCTGGATTCCGCATGTATGGGATGATGATAAGAAAATCCGCTTTGTGGCGGCAAATCCACTAGAGCTTAAAGATGTGTCGGCATATTTGGAGCAGGTGATAAAGAGCCGCATGGCACTGCATGATGATGAGCGGGCGGCGTGCATCCCATACTATATGATTTTGGCATTTGACCGGAAACTGGCAAATAAGGCGGATATGTTAAAGCTGATTTTTCGGGAGAAATCCAATATGAATATGGGTATTATTACCTTTTATGATGAGATCAAGAATCTTCCGAAGGAATGCACAACGGTCATGGAGTTGAAAGGCAGTTCGGGAAGAATCTTTAACAAGAAGGATATTTCCGGGGAGAGGGTTACCTTTACGCCGGATATCTATATCCGAAACAGCATTGATATGTGGTGCATGCAGCTTGCAAATCTGCAGCTCGATATCCAGCAGGCATCTTATAACCTGCCGAAAATGATGACGTTTCTGGAAATGTATCAGGTCGGTAAGATTGAGCATTTAAATGTATTGAGCCGCTGGAAAGAAAATGATCCCACAATATCCTTGGAGGTTCCGGTCGGAGTGGATACCTTTGGCGAACTGTTCAAGCTGGATTTACATGAAAAATACCATGGTCCCCACGGTCTCGTTGCAGGTATGACCGGCTCCGGTAAATCGGAGTTTATCATGACTTATATTTTGTCGCTGGCACTCAATTACCACCCCTATGAAGTGGCATTTATTCTCATTGATTACAAGGGCGGCGGAATGGCAAAGGCATTTGAAACACTGCCGCATACAGCGGGGATTATCACGAATCTGGACGGTGCTGCCGTGAACCGTTCCTTAGTGTCCATTCAGAGTGAATTAAAGCGCAGGCAGGCTATTTTCGTAGAGGCAGGCAAGAAGGTCAATGAGAGTAATGTAGATATCTACAAATATCAGAAATTGTACCGGGAAGGCATTGTAGATGAGCCGTTACAGCATTTATTCATTATTTCTGACGAGTTTGCCGAGTTAAAGACACAGCAGCCTGAATTTATGGAACAGCTGATCTCGGCGGCACGTATCGGGCGGAGCCTTGGCGTGCATCTGATTCTGGCGACACAGAAGCCTGCCGGAGTAGTCGATGACCAGATTTGGAGTAATTCTAAGTTTAAGGTATGCTTGAAGGTGCAGGACCGTGCGGACAGTATGGATATGCTGAAACGTCCGGATGCCGCGGAGCTTGTGGAAACAGGGCGGTTTTATCTGCAGGTCGGTTACAATGAACTGTTTGAACTGGGGCAGTCGGCATGGGCGGGAGCACCGTATTATCCGGCAGACCAGGTTCAGGTGGAGAAGGACGATAGTATTGAGGTGTTTGATACGACAGGACAGGTGATCAAACAGGCGAAGCCGAGAAAGCAGAACCTGATACGCAATCCGCAAAAACAGCTGGATGCGGTTACGGATTACCTGCGGCAGACGGCGGAGAATGAACAGATCTTTGTAAGGCCGTTATGGTTAGAGCCGATTTCCGAGTACATATATCTTGAAGATTTGGAGAAAAAATATCATGTCGAAAACCGGAAATGGTCGTTGTGTCCGGTTATCGGAGAATATGATGATCCGTCAAGGCAGCGGCAGGATGTATTAAGGCTGCCGATTTCAAGGGATGGAAATGCAGTGGTTTATGGTGCGGCAGGCATGGGTAAGACCACCTTCCTGATCGCCATGCTGTATTCCCTGACAAAGCACCACAGCCCGGAGGAACTGAATTTGTATATACTGGATTTTTCTTCGGAAAGCCTGCGTGTATTTGGGGATGCGCCGCATGTCGGTGAGGTGATGGTCGGAGGAGAGGATGAAAAGATCACCAACCTGTTCAAGCTGATGATGAATGAGATCAATGAAAGGAAACAGCTGTTTTCTGCTTATGGCGGTGATATGCAGTCCTATATCGCAGAATCCGGCAATACGGTTGCCAATATGGTCATTGCCATTAACAATTTTGCCGTTTTCATGGAGCAGTATGATGAGCATGAAGATGAAATTATCTATCTTTCCAGAGAGGGAACAAAATATGGTATTTATTTTGTCGTAACGGCAGTCAATACGAACGATATCCGCTACCGGATCTTACAGAATTTTAACCAGCAGTTTGTGTTGCAGTTAAATGATGCTTCTGATTATGCCAGTGTGCTTGGCAATGTGGGCGGTATGTATCCGGCAAAATATAAAGGCCGTGGAATCTTTAAAGAGGATCAGGTGTACGAATTCCAGCTGGGCTATGTGACAGAACACGGAAATAACGTGATTGGCTTTATACGGGATTACTGCCGGCAGCTTAAGGCGGAATATGGAAGCGGGACAACGAAAAAGATACCGGTACTGCCCGATGTGGTGACGGCGGATACGGTTGCGGAGGCGGTTGGCCCGTTAAGCAGGGTTCCGGTGGGAATCAGTAAGGCGACTTTAGAATATGCCTGCCTCGATATGGAAAAACAGACCGTATCGCTTATGCTGGGGCTGGATATGGAGGATGTTTTGCCGTTTATGCAGGGAATTACCGAAGTGCTTGCACGGATAGGGCAGACAAGCCTTATCGTGTTAGACCCGAATCAAAAGATTGCGGTGTCCGAGACGGAAAACAGCAGGCACTATACCAATGAAATGGAACAGCATATTGTCGAACTGTTTAACCTGCTTGTATCAAGGAATAATCTGTATAAAAACAGCGGCGGGAAACTGCCGGAAGGGGAAGAATTTCCCCATGTGGTTTACGTCCTGCAGGATTATGCCGATATCGTGGAGCAGCTTTCGCCGGACGGCAGGGATAAGCTGAAGGTGCTGTTAGAGAAAAATGAGCCGGAATATGCGGTGCATTTTGTCATCTGCGATGAAGCGGGCAATATGAATATCCGCACAGTCGAACCGTGGTATAAGAAGCACTGCGGACGGGGAAATGGCGTGTGGGTTGGTTCCGGCATTGCAGATCAGTATATCCTGAAGCTGACGAATACGGACCGGGAAATGAGAAAGGAAATCACGCCTGATTTTGGCTATGCGGTAAAGAATGGCATGCACAGCCTGGTGAAGCTTGTGGCAGAAGGGAAGGGAGTGGAAGACAATGAGTAAACGGATGGTGGAGCTGTATCTTCCGGCGGCAGGTGCCAGTTATGATGTGCGGATCCCCACAGACAGCAGAATCGGGGATATGATTCCGCTGCTGGAAGCGTGTATGGCGGAGCTGGAGGACGGCTATTTTGTTCCCGATGCAGATTCGATCTTGTGTGACCGGGAAACGGGGGTTGTTCTCGATGTGAACCTGACTGCCGGGGAAATGGGGATTGTGAATGGGGCGAAGTTGATGTTGATATAGCAAAATCAATTACAGGATGTAGTGTAGGGAGCAGAGAGAGGAGAGTGCGGTGATGAATAGACGGATGAAACGAAGCCATGAAGGTGTGATTGTTTTATGGTTGATAATGTTCCTGATGTTAGGTGTTAATGTAGGTAAGTTGGAGGTACATGCGGAAACTCTGACAAGCGGGGATTATGAGTATGTGGTTTTAGATGATGGAACAGTAGAGATTACAGATTACACAGGAAAAGATTCTGTAGTAGAGATACCGGATACGATAGATGATAGAAAGGTGACGAGCATCGGGGGGTATGCCTTTTCTGACTGTAGTGGGTTGACGAGCGTGAACATACCGGAGGGGGTGACGAGTATCGAAGATTTTGCCTTTGATGGTTGTGACAACTTAATAAGCGTGACCATGCCGGATAGCGTGACACATATAGGGGCAGCAGCATTTTCTGAGTGTAGTGGGTTGACGAGTGTGACCATACCTGGAAGTGTGGAAAGTATCGGTTCGTGGGCATTTATTTCCTGCACGGGGTTAACCAATGTAACAATAGAGGAAGGTGTGGCATCCATAGGACAGGATGCATTTTCTGGTTGCAGTGGGTTAACAAGTGTGACCATACCGGAGAGTGTGACGAAGATAGGAATGTGGGCATTTTTTGCTTGTAGCGGTTTGACGGAGATTTGCATTGCAGAAACGAATCCTGAGTATAGCAGTGAGGATGGAGTGTTATTCAATAAGGATAAAAGTGAGTTAATCTGTTATCCGGGAGGAAAAAAAGGCGAATACACCATACCGGAGAGTGTGACACGCATAGAGAGGGATGCGTTTAAATATAGCAGTGGATTAACGGGTGTGACTATACAGGGGAATGTGGAGAGTATTGGGTGGTACGCATTTTCTGGTTGCAGTGGGTTGACCAGTGTGACCATACCGGGAAATGTAACGAGTATCGGACTGAATGCATTTGAAAATTGTACTGGGTTAACAAGTGTGACAATCGGGGAAGGTGTGACGAGCATAGGGACGGAAGTATTTAAAAATTGTAGCAGTTTGACGGGTATTTCTGTTGCAGAAATGAATCCAAAATATAGCAGTGAGGACGGAGTATTATTCAATAAGGATAAAAGTTGGTTAGCATGTTATCCCAGTGGCAAAAAGGGTGACTACTATATACCGGAAAGTGTGACAGGTATAAGCGAAGCTGCATTTTCCGGTTGCAGTGAGTTGACGAGTGTATCCATACCAGAAAGCGTGACAGAGATGATATGGAGTGATACGTTTAAAGATTGCAGTGGATTAGTGAGTATCCATGTTGCAGAAACGAATCCAGAATATAGCAGTGAGGACGGAGTATTATTCAATAAGGATAAAAGTTGGTTAAAATGTTATCCAAGAGGGAAACAAGGAGACTATACTGTACCGGGGAGTGTGACGGAGATAGGATATGATGCATTTTATGGCTGCGATGGATTGATGAATGTGACTATATTAGAAAATGTGACGGAGATAAGTAGTGCTGCATTTAAAAGTTGTAGTAGTTTGACATTGCGAGTGGTAAAGGATTCCTATGCAGAACAATATGCAAAAGAAAATGATATCCCTTACCAATATATTGAAACAGAGAATACAGATAACACGACAACGGAAGTCCCTAATGAACCAACGGCTGAGCAGCCAACAACAGAACAGCCGGTGACAAACCAGCCAGCCGAAGAGGAGGAAAAGGTTGTTGTCGGCAATGTTACAATGATTCCGGTTGATATAGAAACGGATGAAAAACCAGTTGTAGATGATAAGGTTGAAATCCAGAGCGGTTCCAAGACGATTAAAAAAGGAACAATATTGACTGGAAAAGCAGGAATTTACAAGGTAACGAATGTTAAGAAAAAGACCGTTGCCTATATGGGAATAAAGAACAAAAAGGCTTCTTCTGTAAAAGTTCCAGAAGAAATAAAAATCAAGAAAAAGAAGTATAAGGTGACATCGGTTTCGGCAAGTGCATTCCGCAACAACAAGAAAATAAAAACAGTTACAATCGGTCAGAATGTGAAGGAAATCGGTAAAAATGCATTCCGAGGATGTAAAAATCTGAAGAAAGTAACAATCGGCAAGAATGTTACAACAATCGGCAACTATGCATTTTATGGCTGTAAGAAGCTAAATCTGATTGAAATAAGATCAAGTAAACTGAAAAAAGTAGGAAAAGCAGCATTTAAGAAGATAGCAAAGCAGCCGACAGCACGAGTGCCAAAGGGGAAGATACAGAGTTATAAGAAATTATTGGAAGGGAAGATGTGATTGTAGAACCTAAAGAGTGAAATGCAGTATGTAGATTAAATTTGCATAAGGAGGAAAACAATGCAGGAGACAAGAAGAGTAAAAGGGAAAAAGATATTTTTAATATTGTTTGCATTGACAATGCTAAATGTTTTTCAAACGAATAGTATGAGCAGCGTACAGGCAGTTACACAGATACCGAAACCGGTGACGACAATACCGGTGCAGGGACTTACGCTGACTCCTAATAACAGAAAAATGCAGATAGGGGGTACATTAAACCTGTTATTAACGATAAATCCGAGTAATGCAACGGATAAATCGGTAACATGGTCCAGCTCGAATGAGAAGGTAGCGACTGTGACTTCCACAGGCAAGGTTACAGCAGTGGGGTATGGAACGGCTAATATTACAGTTACTTCCTCAAACGGAAAGCGGGATATATCGTATATTACTGTGGAGAAAGAAAGTTCAGAGCAAGCGACAACGACAGAAGAAAGAACGACTGAAAAAACCACAGAAATAACAACAGAAAAAGTGACAGAAAAGACAACGGAGAAGGTGACAGAGCAAACGACAGAAAATGCAACCGCTGATGATACAGGAAACGGTTCTGAAAATTATCCAACAGAAAAAACAACAGAGGTTAATCATCCTGCTGAAAATGAACAGCAGACAGAGCTAGATACCCAAGCACCCACACCAAGTAAAATCGTGACGATAGGTACTAAATTGGTTGGAACAGGGATTGTTTATAAAGTGACAGATGTAGAACAGAAAACTGTCAGTTGTGTGAAGCCTGCCAATACTAAAAAAACAAATATAGTGATTCCGGCAATTGTCCGTTACGAAGGAACGGCTTACAAGGTGAATGCAATTGATGATTTTGCTTTTAAAAATAATAAAAAGATAAAAAAAGTGGTAATTGGAAAAAATGTTACGGCAATAGGAAAACAGGCATTCTATGGCTGCAAAAAACTCAAGATGATTGATGTAAGGACAAAAAAACTTAGCAAAGTTGGCAGTAAAGCATTTAAGAAGATCAGCAAGAAGCCTACTGTTAAAGTGCCAAAGGGTAAAATAAAGAAATACAGTAAGCTGTTCAGAGGAAAAATATAACCATTTTCTTTTGCACAGTATGGAAAATGGGAAAGAATTTTTGGTAAGTTGTCAAAAGTTACATTTTCATGGTCAAAAGTTACATTTTCCGCCTTTTTTGATGAAAGAGGATAGAATATAGATATAAAGAACAAAGGGAAAATATAAAAATGTACGGATAGAAAGGATGTGAGGGGATGGCAGTAGAGGGAATTAAAATTGATATAAATTGGGTTGCAGATATAGCAGGTGTTATGGGTAAAATACGTCAGGAGCTTGCGGAGGCACTAGATACAATTAATCAGGAGATCGCATCAACTAAAACGATATGGGAAAGTGATAGCGAAAAAGTGTTGCAGGCACAGTATTCAGAAATGATGAATAAAACGGCTGATTTTTATCATGATCTTGGGAAATATCAAGAGTTTTTAATTCAAACAGCACGAGAGTATGGATATATTGAAAAACAGATCAATAGTAATGCTGATAGCTTTCAGTAGGGGGGATTAGATGGGTAAAGAGATAATGGTAAATTGCAGTGAATTGCAAAAGAAATCAAAACGAATAATAGATAAATTACAGATTTATGATACCCAGTTAAAGCATTTATATACAGATTGTCTTATACCGCTAGAAACAGCATGGGAAAGCAGAGAGAATCTTGCTTACATCAGTAATTTTGATGATTATTTGTCGGATTTAAAGGAACTGGAAAATTCTATTAAAAATTATGCAGAATTATTGCAGATTGCAGCATCAAAGTATAAGGAAGCACAAAGTGAGACTGTATCATACGGAGTAGGAACTGGTGCTGGTGGGGGAGGAGGAAGTAGTTGGTAATATGGGATTAAAGAATTTTGCACAACAAATGGCGGCTATCAATAAGTCGGATGCAAGCGTACAATATTTGAAGGATTATGCCTCATCAATGAATGTAATGATTGAGAATATAAATGTCTCGTGGATTGGTGGCAAAGATAAGACAGCGTTGTTAAATTCGGTAATGCAATGTGTAAGGCAGGCAATAAAGATTGCAAATGATTATAATACCTTTGCGGTCAATGCAAAAAAATGGCTGAATGAAATGAATGAATTGGATAAAATATCAAAACCGATGATGCCAGGCAGTATATTTTCAATTTCCGTAAAGGATGTTCCAAAGTATGATTCGACCAAGCTGCATATCAAAATAGACGAATTAGAAGAATTTGCCTCTATCATTAATGGTTACGGAAAAAAATTAGATTCAGTATGCAGTGCTACGAATTCCAGCAAAGGTTCACTGGATAAATTGATTTTGCAACGATTCCCAGCCAGATATTCTTTAGATAACTTAAGCAGGCAGGTTGAACAATTGAAAGGGGATAACACCATAATTGTTACCAATATAAGACATATATGTGATAAATATAGAAAAGCCGATAGTGAAATACAAAATATGGTGAATGAATTAGTGGTAACAGGTGACAGTTCTGGTGTGCTTGATAGTTTAATAAAAAATATTGGTGAGGCTGCTCTCGGAATTGTAAATGGCAGTGTTCCGATCGGAGTGGAATGGAAAGAACATTGGGATACGAGAAAAGAAAGTAATGCAAAGCCGGAGAAAAGTTCAAAGGCAAAACAATCTGTGGATGAGAAGAAAAGCGATATTGCGAAAAAGATTCAAGCTGTATTGAAATCAATGGGTATCAAAAATGATGATGCTGGTAAAATTGTAGATATAGTCTTGCCTACGGAAATAGAACATTGGCTGGAATTGGGAGCGGATTGGACAGATGGAAGGTATGGTGAAATCTGGTCAGATGTTTCAGATATTGTTATGGACATTGATTATAATGCTTCATATGGTCTTGAAGGTAATATAGCTATTTTGGCATTGAAAGGTGCGGTATCCAAAGTTAATGTAGCGACGAAGTCTATTGGAAATACATATAAAATAGTTTCCAGCAATGTAAAAAAAGAGGGGATGATAAATGGACTGATAAAGAGTATTATTCCTGTCGGTCAGCAGTATGCCAAAGCTTCCGTAGATGCCAGTGTGGGTTTGATAAAGAATACAATAGAAAGTCTTCCATTTGTTGGAGATTCTATAGAAAAAGCAGATAAGTTTTTGATGACAGTAACTGGCGAAAATATGTCTACTGGACTGGATGATATATCCAGGGATATTGAAAACCTATTTGATTATGGGTGTATACAGGCACAAAAAGGAGTAAATAAAATACTGAAAATAGATAGTGTCAGCAGTGGAATTAATCAGATAGAAGATTGGCTGAAATCAAAATTAGCGAGGTGATAGAATGGAGTTATATCCAATAGGAACTGTTTTTAAAATAAAAGAACATAATATGATTATTTTAGGATATAAGGAATTAATGGACGGGAATCATTTTAAATTCTGTTATATTATCAGCATATATCCGCTAGGTGTCCGAAAGAAAGAGGATGTTCGTTTGCTTGAGATAGATAAAGTAGAAGATGTTGTTTTTTTAGGGTATATGGGTAATAAATCATATGAGCAGTATATCAAGGAAAAGAAGGAATTGTATGATTCTTTAGAAAAGACGACTCCTGACGAAGTGAGAGAAGTGTTTGGCGAGATGGAAAAAAATTTGCAAAAATTGATGAGGAGTGAAGAAGGATGAATAGATTATACCCTATTGGTTCAGTGGTAAAACTGGAATTGGATACAGACAAAATGGTAATGATTATCGGGTATTACCCTATTTACAATGAAACGAAACAACTGTATCAATATTTAGCAGTTCCGTATCCAGGAGGAATTAGTAATGACTATTCTTTTCAGGTTTTTAATCATGAAGACATTAAAGAATCCCTTTTTACAGGCTATTTAAGTGGAGAAGGAGAAGCCATTATGAATACATTGCCTTCATTGGAAAAAGAAATTGTAAGGCAGATGAAGGAAGCAGAGAAAGATTTAATATAGTTTTTTCAGAGAGGTGATTTAAATCAAACGATTTAAATATAAAGGAAAATTTCCAAACATCTAGTACATATGAAAGGAGACAAAAGACATGGGAAACAAAATCGTAGTAGACCCGGCGAAACTGGAGGCGGCAGCAACCAAGATTGAAGAATATGTTGCAGATTATAAGAAAACTTATACGCAGCTGTTTTCTGAGGTGGATGCAATGTCTGCAAACTGGCAGGGTACGGACAATGTTGCTTACACAACACAGATTAAGGGATTTGAAGATGATTTTACAAAGATGTCAACTTTAATGACAGAATATGCAACATTTTTGAAAAATACCGCAACGACCTATAAGCAGACACAGTCTAACATAGAATCAGCGGCAAAGAAATTAACCAATTAGGAGGGATAATATGGCAGTAGAAGGAATCAATATTTCTTTAGCAGAGGTAACTGGCACGGCGAATACAATCAGAACGTTAAATACTACATTAGGAACAAATCTGGCGGGTATCAAGACAGAAATCAATAATCTGTCTTCGACATGGCAGAGTGACAGTGCAACTACACTTCAGGCAAAGATTAATGGTATGCAGACACATTTTGACGAGTACCAGAAAGTTATTGATGCTTACGCAAAGTTTCTGGATGATACAGTAGAGACTTATCAGACCGCAGAAACCAGTGTCAATTCAAATGCGAGCAACTTTCAATAGGGGAGCAAAAGAGCAACACAAGGGCAATGCCATTCCGGCATTGCCCTAAGTCCGGTTATTGTGGACGATATTATAAAATCAATCATTGATATAATGAGAACACGAATATAGAAAACAAAGCAAAACAGAATGCTTTTATGATAGATACTATAGATACAGAGGGGCAATAAAATGCGATTACAGGAAAACGATACAATATTTCACAACTGGAAAATCAAGAAGATTATCGGGGAAGGCAGCTTTGGTACGGTATATGAAATTGAGCGGGAGGAGTTTGGACGTACATACAAGGCGGCAGCCAAGGTGATTTCCATTCCGAAAAACCAGTCTGACTATATGGACATAATGGATGAGGGGATGACAGAGGAAAATGTAACCGAGTATTACAGAAGCCTTGTGGATGATATTATCGGCGAATGCGATTTAATGGAGCGCATGAAAGGGGACAGCCATATTGTTTCCTATGAAGATCATCATGTGGCAATGACGGCTGACGGAATGCAGTGGACAATCTATATCCGCATGGAACTGCTAAAACCGTTGGTGGCATATACCAAGGAAAATTCCCTTACGCAAAAGGATGTAATCCAATTGGGAATTGATATTTGCCGGGGGCTGGAAACCTGTCAGAAATTTAAGGTTATACACAGGGATATCAAACCGGAAAATATCTTTATTTCGGATGCCCATAATTATAAGCTGGGGGATTTTGGCATATCCAAGGTTATGGGAAGAAGCGAGATGGCGGTATCGAAAAAAGGAACCCAGGTGTACATGGCTCCCGAAGTATACCGTGGCGAGCAGTATGATACGACAGTGGATATTTATTCTCTGGGAATTGTGTTGTTCCGGTTGATGAATAATAACCGGACTCCTTTTCTGCCGCCTTATCCGGCACCGATTCGCTTTAAGGATAAAGAGGCTGCACTGCAGAAACGCCTGACAGGAGAACCGATTCCGAAGCCGTGTAACGCTTCACAGAAGTTTGCGGAAGTAATTCAAAAGGCCTGCAGTTTTCAGGCGAAAGACCGATATCAGAAGCCCCATGAGATGCGGAAAGTATTGGAGGCTTTGTTGGAAGAGGATTTAGACGATAGTATTTTAATAGAGGAAATCGTAAATGGAAACAGTCAGTTTGAAAAAACGGGAACAGTTGGAGGTTCTAAAGGACGTAGTATTCTTGTTAAAGAAGAAGCGCAGCGGAGAGCGGAAGAAGAGAGGAAACGGTTAGAAGAGGAAGCCCGCCGAAAAGCGGAAGAAGAGGAGAGGAAGCGGCAGGAAGAGGAAGCCCGCCGAAAAGCGGAAGAAGAGGAGAGGAAGCGGCAGGAAGAAGAAGCTCGCCGAAAAGCGGAGGAAGAGGAAAGGAAACGTCTTGAGGAGGAAGCCCGCCGAAGAGAAGAAGAGGAAGAGAGAAAGCGGCAGGAAGCAGAAGCACATCGGAAAGCAGAAGAAGAGGAGAGAAGACGGGCAGAAGAGGAAGCCCGCCGGAAAGCGGAGGAAGAGGAAAGGAAACGGCTTGAGGAGGAAGCCCGCCGAAGAGAAGAAGAGGAAGAGAGAAAGCGGCAGGAAGAAGAAGCACATCGAAAAGCGGAAGAAGAGAGAAGACGGCAGGAAGAGGAAGCCCGTCGGAAAGTGGAGGAAGAGAGAAGACAGCAGGAAGAGGCGGCTCGCAAGGCGGCAGAGGAAGCCCGGCGGAAAGCCGAGGAAGAAGAGAGAAGACGACAGGAAGAGGAAGCCCGCCGGAGAGCGGAGGAAGAGGAAAGAAAACGTCTTGAGGAGGAAGCCCGCCAGAAAGCAGAAGAGGAGAGAAGACAGGCAGAAGAAGCCCGTCGAAAAGCAGAGAAAGAAGAGAGGAAACGGGCGGAAGAAGAAGCCCGCCGGAAAGCGGAAGAAGAAAGAAAACGGCAGGAAGAGGAAGCCCTCCAAAAAGCGGAAGAAGAGCGGAAAAAGCATTTGCAGGAAGAGGCACGCAGAAAGGAAGATGCTGAGAAAAAAAGAGCAGAGGCGGAGGCAAGACAAAAGGCGATAGAAGCCAGACAACAGCTGGAAGCTGAAAAAGAGAGTCAGGCAAATGATTTGGAACGGACGATGCAGTTACATTCTGGCGGACAGAAGAACAATTCTGCCACAAATCCGAAAATAAAACTCCGTCCGGAAAATGCAGTAGGAAGTTTCCCAGTAAATTCATCCCGGGAAGGAGCAAAAGTTCAGGATAATTTTGATGATTTTAAAGATTTAGAGCCGATTCAGACAGGTGTGTTAAAGACAGAAAGCAATCCATATGTGGCACCGGCGGCAAAGAAACAGCCGGTATATAGTGCTGCTCCCAAGAAGTCTTCGGATAAGAAAAAGTTTATTATCATTTTTGCCTGCTTTGCAATCGTTGTCGGCATTTTGTGCATATCGCAGACAAAGCGTGTGCCGGACGTGACTGGAATGACTGTAGAGGAAGCGAAGAAAGCATTTGAACATGCGGGAATGCAGCTTGGGGATACGGAATATCAGTTTTCGGATCAGGCAGTGCAGGGAAGTATTTTGTCCCAGAAGAAAAAGGGTGGGCGCTTGGCATGGAAAAACAGCAGGCAGACAGTGGTTGTCAGTGACGGGCCAAAGCGGATGGAAATGCCGGATTTATCGAATAAGACATTGAAGGAAGCGGCAGATGTTTTAGATGAAATGCACCTGGGCTTGATGGTTGCAGTGCGGCCGACCTACAGTCTGACCGTGGCACCGGAAAGCGTATGTGGACAGGAACCGGCAGCGGGAGAAGAAATCCAAAAAGGCGCAGATGTTGTATTGTGCATCAGCCAGGGAGGGCTTGCAATGCCGGATTTGCGTGGAAAGACCAAAGAAGAAGCGGAAAATATCCTTGCCCAGCAGGGCATTCCGGTCGTATGTGAGGAGGAATATAATAAGGATATTGCGGCAGGGCAGGTGGCAGAACAAAGCGTGGAGCCGGAAACGCCAGTGGATGCGGCAACCCAGATTATCTTGAAAATCAGTAAGGGGGTAGAGACCTTTAGCGTACCGAATGTAGTGGGCTTGTCGCAGGAGGAAGCGGTTCAAAAGCTGATAGAAGCCGGATATAAAGAGAAAAAAATTACGGTTTTACAGGAATACAGCGGCGATGTGGCAGCTGGTTTCGTGATTTCACAGGATATTGCGGAAAATACGCAGGTAGAAAAGGGAAGTAAAATTACAATCACAGTCAGTCTGGGACCAAAACCGCAAAGCAGCGGGAAGCCGGCATCCGGTGGTGGCGGCAGTTCCAATAATTCCAACGACGGCTGGATATGGGAAGAGATGGATTAAGAGTTTTCGTGAATGGGAGGATTTTGGCAGGTGAAAATAGAATGCAGTATAGTTTCGGATGTAGGAGCGGTCAGGCAGAATAATGAAGACAATTTTTATTTGAATGGCTACTTTCGGGAAAATGTCCATGAAGACCGGATTGAATATAATACCTGTTGTGACAAAAAGAATTTTCTGGGTGCTGTGTTCGACGGAATGGGAGGCGAAGAGAATGGAGAAATCGCCTCTTTAGAGGCGGCAAAGCTGTTGTGCCAATATCAGGATGCAAAGTTTGAACAGATTAGAGACCGTTACATTGCTGAGGCAAATGAAAAAATCTGTAAGCAAATGGATGAAACAGAAAGTGGAAGAATGGGAAGTACGCTGGCAATTGTCAAAATACAAAAAGGAAAATTAAGTTTTTGTAACGTGGGTGACAGCCCGATATTCCTTTTTCGTGATGGCAGTTTGAAACAGCTTTCTGTCAACCATAATGAAGCGCAAAGCCTGTATGATATGGGGCTTATTTCCCAGACGGAGCTTCGGACAAGCACGAAAAAGAACCGTTTGACACAGCATTTAGGCATATTTGAGGACGAAATGATTATAGAGCCGTATTTCGAGGAGAATATACCACTGAAAGAAAATGACTATATTTTGTTGTGTAGTGACGGTATGACAGACATGGTAGAAGAGGAAGAGATCGAATATATTTTAACGGATGCAGGAAATGTGCATCAGACAGCGGACCTTCTTTTGAATACCGCATTGGAAAATGGAGGGCGGGATAATGTCACTTTGCTGCTGATTCATGTCATTAAGGCAAAATGATACAGAATTTGTTACAAGCAAATCATCGAAGTTTATTATGCTTCGGTGATTTTCTGTTATAGTATTTTTCCCCGTGTTATGTTACAATATCCCTATATGTTGCAAGGAGGGAATGACAGAATGGGGAATAAGCCGATTGCGATTG
>JAMPAW010000075.1 GCA_023666975.1 Clostridium sp. | reverse complement strand
AGAAAAGTATGGAATGACGGAGCAGGCTATCAAGGAAACAATCAGGATTTGCAAAGACAGAAATGTGTTAAAAGAATATTTGGAGAGCAAGGAAACGGAGGTTGTGACGATTATGATGAGTTTATTTGATGATGAACGGATTATGAAAACCGCCTTGAAAAGCGAAAGGCATGAAGCTGATAGGGAAACCGCAGCAAGAATGATAAAAATGGGAAAGCTGTCACTGGAAGAAATTGGTCTATGTGTTCCCTCATTATCACTTGACGAATTAAAGGAACTTGAAACCGAGGTCATGCAGTTAGCGTAACCAACAATTTAATACCAAAATAACAGCGTTAGGACACATAGAAAATGAAAACACTATGTGTCCTTTTTGTATGTAAAGAGCAGAAAATGAAGAAAACAGACACCACCAAGAGGGCACAGGAAAAGCCCAAAGCCTGTCCATAAATTCCTCTGGCACAATTCCCTTATGAAACAACTGCCCTGCTTCTAACCAGCCAATATTGAAAGAATCTTTCTCCGCCATATAATGATACTTTGTCAAATTCGCCCTCAAAAAACCAAACAGCCGACATGGTAGGCAACCGCCGCCAGAACCAGCGACATGGCAATATAATAACCTGCCACCCGCAGTGTCCATTTTAAGGAGTGGGTTTCGTGAACGGTCGCACTCATTGTCATCAGGCATGGCATATTGAAGTAAAATGCGAATATAAATGCCAGCGCTTCCGGCTTTGTCAATGCCGCCAGAAGACTCGCCGCCACGGATGCGGAATTTGCGGTTTCCAGCTTCTGCATGGCTACCGCCTGCAGGACATTACCATTATTGTTAAATACAGCGGCGAGGACACCCAGAGCACCTTCTTTCCCCATCATCGAGGCAATCCATGCGACAAATGTCTGCCAGCGGAGCCCGAACCATATCGTCACCGGTTCCAGCATATTTCCAATTCGGTACAGGATACTCCCGGAAAGGTTTCCATCCGCTGTATAAGAAAGCGCCCACATGATGACAAGCACCACTGTCACAAGGCGGATCGCACGTTTAAATGCTGCCGCCATTTTTCCTGCGGAGCTGCGGATCAGGCTGCCCCACCGTGCCTTATGATATGGTGGCAGTTCCATAATCAGCCCTGTCCGGTCTGACTCGGTAAGAAACCGTTTTCCAAATACCCGCGCCGTAAGCTGTAAATGAAGCACCGAAATGCCAAAAAGCAGGAATATGATGAGTGCTGCACCCGGTCCGAAAAAGACAGAGGAAACCAGTCCTACAACCGCCCATGTCGAGCCACATGGCACTACCCATGACATGGAGATTGCCGCCATCCTCTGCCCCCATGTGTCCAGCACACGCGCACCGGTCGCACCGGCGATATTGCAGCCAAAGCTGACAAGAAACGGCATAACCGCTTTCCCGTGAAGCCCAAGCCGCCGCATGGTTCCGTCAAACACATAGGAAATACGCGCCATATAGCCGATTTCTTCCATAAATCCAAATACAAAGGTCGTTCCGAATACAAACCCGCACATCATGACCGTAAAGGAGAAAGCCGTCCAGATACCGTCGCACAAAAGGGAAACCAGTATGGGAGCCGTATCAATACTAAGCAGCCACTCGGACACCGGATCAGCGAGCAGCGGCAGCATACTTCCCAGATACATAATCGGGGCTGCCAGCACCATGGATGCCATAAGCGCTAAAAGGATAATGCCTGCCGCCAGCCATTTCCCGCCCTTCTTCGAGACAGCGAGACGGTCAAATTTCCCAAGCCGGTTTTCACCTTTCCCACTGCTTACATTGCCGGAAAGGATACCGTCAATCCACTGGAATTTGCAGTTTCCCGTATGGGAAGCGCCATTTTGTATTTCGGAAATTCCGCTCTTTATGGCGGTAAAATCCTCCCCGCTAACGGAATGTTCGACGATCGATTCCACGGCTGTATCATGTTCTGCCAGCTTGGCAAAAATCCAACTGTTTTCATACACGGATATGCCGTCCTCCGGCAGCAGCGCGGTGACATTTTGATAAGCGTTTCCAAATTCCGCCTCATACAGCCCGGATAATCTTTGGGTATCCAAAATCCATTTTTCCTTTCCGCTGCGCTCTAACAGTTCATAAAATGCCGCATAATCCTTTTTCTCGGAGGCGACAAAGGGCAAAGCCGGAATGCCAAGCCTTTTTTCAATGGCAGGGACATCTATTTTCTTTCCCTGCACCCCGGCAACATCCATCATATTGAGCAGAAGTATGGCTGGAACCCGAATACCTGCATAGTCTGCAAGCATGAAAAGGCTCCGCTCCAATTGTGATGCATCGGCAAGGATACAGACAAGGTCTGCTTCGCCCCCGGCAATGTAATCCCTTGTGACAATCTCTTCCTCGGAATTAGCCGCAAGGCTGTATGTGCCGGGAAGGTCTACGACCTGATATGTATTTCCATTATACTGAAATGTTCCTGTATTCCGTTCGACCGTCTTTCCGGGCCAGTTGCCAACGTGCTGGTGTGAACCGGTCAGCGCGTTATAAAAAGTTGACTTTCCAGAATTTGGCTGCCCTAAAAGCGCAATTGTCATTGTCTTATTCATTGCCTGCCACCTCCACCATAATGTTTGCGCAGTCCTCCCTGTCCACTGCCAGAAGCGTGCTGCGGATATTCAAGAGCACCGGATATTTCTTTTCATTTTGGACGACAGAAAAACTGCTCCCCGGCGTTACCCCTACTGCGGTAATCCGCCGCTGGAAATCCGTCCTTCCGTCCACCGACAGGACCCGTCCCTGTTTTCCTGCCTTTACTTCGTTTAAAGCTGTCATTGTTTTTCTCCTTTCTGCCCTGCATTTTTGGCATTCAGGCATGCCCGCAGGGTGTTTCTTAGGTTTCTTCTTTATAATGCATCCTGCGGTACTCCAACGGGGACATCCCTGTACATTCCTTAAATACAGCGCCAAATTTCCCCTGGTTTGTATATCCGCAGGCGGCAGCAATGATTCCCACGCTGTCTTTCGTCTCTGACAACCGCTGTTTTGCGAGCAGTATCCGCTTTTCCCTGAGATAAAATGAAATGGGAAGACCGTAAACCCTCTCGAAATATTTCTTTAATGCGGAAGGACTTACCCCGTACACCGCTGCCATATCCGCAATCGTGTAATGGCAGCTCAAATCCCCGGTAATCATCTGCTCCACCTCGTCTGCAATATGCTTTTGCCCTTTCGTGACATAAAACTGCTCCTCGACCGGCGCCGTGCCACGATTTACCAATGCGTAAAACAGCAAAAGCAGATGAAGACGGTAATCCGCAAGGCTCCAGTCTGCCGCCGCCAAATGGGAATACAGCAGGTTCATCAACCGCTCACATTCATTTTCCACTGCACCCAGATAGGTTCCGCCATGTGTGGAAAGCATTTTCCGAATCCATTCATCATAATCACAATAAGCAGAAAGTTCCGGAAGCGGATTCTCCATGAGCCGGTCCAAATCAAAAACAATTTCCAGTCCGTTATAACTCTGTCCCGGATACCAGTAGCCGTCCTTTGGCTTGTGGTCATCAATGCACAACATTCCCGGTTCCATGTAAATATAATGGTTATCCGGCAGGCAGACTTCACACCGTCCGCTAATGCAGTAATTCAGAGAGGCGTAATGGCTCTTGATTCCCTCATCGCTATGGGGCAAATGCTTGTCTAAAACCCTGTTCGCCCACAATAAAATACCTTCCCACGGACTGCAAAGAAACATCTGGCTGTTTGTATTTTTGATCGTGACATGCGACACACACTCACTGAGCGGAGACATCTGATACATAGCAGAATGGAACACTTCCGCCAGTTCGGATACATTTTCCGGCATTTTGCCTGCACCTCCTTATCTGATACCTGCGAATGAAATGAACCGCCGTTTTCCATTGTTCACAGCAGTACATGCAGTTAGTTTATACTAACTATTATATATGCTTGCAGCTTTGTTTTCTACTACTGTTTGGATTTTTTTGCTCTATCTGACATTTAGTTAAGACAAAGGAGGCACTAAGGGATTCGGACAAACTCCTTTTTCCTTGACAAAAAGAGTAAAGAAGAGTAAAAATATATAAAAAGAGTAAAGAAGAGTAAAAAAATAGAAAAACAGTAAAAGAGGGTAAAAATTATGCAGAATCCATTTACGTTGATTTTTGGCAAAAGTCCATTAGAATCTATCGCGCGTTTCGCCCAGACGAACGAAATCATTGATTTTTTTTCTTCTGAAATCGTAAACCAGCAGATTTATATGATTACAGGAGTAAGGGGAGCGGGAAAGACAGTCATGCTGAATGATATTGCAAAACATTTTTCGAGCGAGAAAGATTGGATTGTGTTAGAATTGAATCCAGACCGGAATCTTTTGGAAAGTTTTGCAGCAAAATTATATGATTACAAAGGCATGAGGGATCTATTTATGAAAGCGCAGATTGATTTATCTGTATTAGGAATTGGAGTTTCCATAGAAAAGGCAGAACCGTTTTT
This sequence comes from Clostridium sp., assembly GCA_023666975.1. Next base: position 10,521 of record JAMPAW010000075.1, on the reverse strand, counting down.
TGATATTGAAAATGCAATTGAGGCGATGCTGGAAATTGTAAAAAAGAAGAAGAAACGTGTATTGGTTACGATTGATGAAGCAACAAGCAATGCGACAATGAAAGTCTTTGCAAGTTCATTTCAAATCTTTGTCCGCAGAGATTTCCCGCTGTTTTTATTGATGACCGGCCTTTTTGAAAATATCGATGCCCTGCAAAATGAGAAGAATCTGACTTTTTTATACCGGGCGCCTAAAATAAAGTTAAACCCTTTGGATAAGGGGGCGGTGAAGGGAAAATATCAGGAGATTTTTTCATTAGATGATGAAAAAGCATTGGAGATGGCTGATTTAACGAAAGGATATCCTTTTGCATTTCAGGTTTTAGGTTATCTGACCTGGCAGAAAAATGGTGACTATAAGAGTGTTATGAATGAATACAGGCAATATTTGAGTGAGTATGTGTACGATAAAATCTGGTCTGAATTATCCAATAAAGACAAAAAGATTTGTTATGGCATCGCAAAGTCTTCCGATGGCAGGATTAAGGAAATCCGCAATATGCTGTCATTAAAGACAAATGAATTTAATCCGTACAGAGACAGATTGAAGAAACGTGGGTTGATTGATACAGAAGCGCGTGGGTTTATTCGTTTTATGCTTCCAGAGTTTGATAAGTATGTTTTGATACATTACTGATATGCCGCCTCCAAAGCAATAAACTTTTGTGTATCACGCAAAATATCTTCCAGCGTGATTCCCCTCATTTCCTCCTCCATTGCCTGTTGTATGCGGTTCAATTTTTCATCCAGTACATTATGAATGTTTCTCCCCACCGGACAATCTGCATTTGGATTCCCGTGGAAATGAAACAGTTTCCCCTCTTCTACACACTCCACTGCATGATAGATATCTAACATCGTAATCTCCCCTAACGGCCTGGCTATCTGTGTTCCTCCGCTTCCTCTTGCCACATGGACAATTCCCGCAGCTTTCAACTGCTGAAACAGTCCCCGGATAATGACCGGGTTCACATTGACACTGTTTGCAAGAAAATCACTGGTCACTTTATAATCATCCTTAAAAGTCTCAATACAGGTCAGCACATGGATTGCAATCGTAAATCTGCTCGAAATCTGCATAACATATCCTCCATTCTTCCTTTTACTCTGGATACGATTATAACTCTCCCTGATTGTAATGTCAATTATTACAACATGGCACAAGGTCAGAGATGCTTTATCTGCTTGACAAACAGGACGGTCATATCTTCATCCTTACAACTTGGATTCCCTTTTTTCAATAAATATGCTAGGCTAAAACCCCAAGCAAGTCAAGGATAAATTTAAAATTTATCCATTTGGCAAGCATACAGCTCAGAAAATCGTTTATTTAAATTTAAGAGTTCTTCTTTTGTTCCACTCTCAATCAATCTACCATTTTCCAAAACCAGGATTTTGTCTACAATCGAAAGATTCATTAATCTATGAGATGTGGCAATCAACATACAGTTCTTAAACTTTTCCTTTATTTTTTTCATTATTTTCGCCTCCGATTCTGGATCAAGTGAAGATGAAGGTTCATCCAAAAGCACTAATTCTCCCATTTTATAAAATGTTCTTGCTAATGCAATTTTCTGTTCTTGTCCAACAGACATCTCAATACCCTCATCATCAAATAATCGAGAAAGACATGTATTCAACCCCTTTGGCAATGACATATTCCATATCTCTGCATCTTCAAGTGCCGTATGTATTTTTTTGTCTATGTGTGAATTTTCTTTATCTGAAAGAGCAATATTAGTTCTTAAAGATAAAGAAAAATTAGGTGCATTCTGGATATATGCAGAAACCAAATTACGCCAGGCTACAACATCCAACTGTCTAATATCTATTCCATTAATCAAAATGACACCATCCGTTGGATCATAAAATCTCAACAAAAGTTTAAGCAAAGTACTTTTGCCAGAACCATTCACCCCTACTATACCTAACTTTTCATTACCTTTTAATGAAAAAGTAATGTTTTCCAGCACATATTTTTCTGTGTTCGGGTATCTAAAGCTTACATTGTCAAACTCAACTGAATAAATTTTTTCAATTTTAATATTTCCTTTTGAAGATATTTTTATAGGTGTCTGCTCGAACAAAATAAAATTATCAATGTGCAATTTATTATCATATATTGCCATACCATTTTCGATAGCTCTTCCCAATCCGCCCCATAATTGAGATAGGATTCCGGTATACAATGCAAAATCACCAATAGATAATTGATTATGTATTATTTTATAACCAATATGGAATGTAATGAAGCAAATAACTACTTCTGGTATAAATAGCATTATTGTATTCTGAAATGTTCTATGCTTAATTATATGTTTCTTTTCATTATATATCTTGTAAAAATATTCAATATAATGTTGTTTCATATACTTACCAAGATTGTATAATCTAATGGATGCAGCATAATGTTGATTTGTCAGAATATCTGCATAATAATCTTTTTTGCGTTCATCATTCATCTGCTTTATACTCATACCATAAAGTTCTTTAGTATATTTTTGAGAAAAAATAGCTGAAGGCACTGTTGATAAAACAACAGCACATACATAAACATAATTTAATTTAACAAGAATAAATATACTTATACCACGGAGACTATCTCGGCAAAAAAATCAATAATATTCCATATTACATAAATTAAAGATTGTGAATCTCTGATAGCAATATGTAATTGATCGTAATATTTAGGATTATCAAAATATTCTAAATCAACATTTATTGTTTTTTCCATTATAATGACTTGCATATCCTTTTCTATTATATCATTATGCAATTTAGATACATAAGTTGTAATATGATTAGTAATTATATTTAACAAATTAATCAAAAGAAAACAAATTATCAAACCCAAAAAAGCTCTGACTTTTTCCTCATCAGGATTATTAGAAGCAAAAACATTCATTACATTTTTAGTATAAAACGACATTAGGATAGTACTTATCGGAAGAATCAATTGGCAAGCTATTCTTGTAATCGTATATTTCTTTGATGAGTGCCACCCCAATTTAAGACATCTTTTGATTAATCCACATATATTTTTTATTTTTAAAAGCATACTTCCTAACCTCTGATTTGATATGTAATACTTTTCTTTTCTAAACTTCTAGTTAAGAGACATATTAAAATCGCCGTTACAGATAACATAGTAATAAAATAAATAAAAACAAATGCAAACGGATATGAATAATTAATGCAATGTAGTCTTTCATCTACATATTGGCATATTAAAAACACTAATCCAGATCCTGCAATTAAATTGATTACCATAGGAATAACTACATAACCAAACATTTCCACTGAAATCATATGCCGGAGTTGAATAGTTGTCATTCCTATTGATTTTAATATTCCATATTCACATTGACGATTATAAAAATCTGACAATATAACATTCATTAAATGTTCAATACTAAAAACAAAAACCACACTGACCATCACCATTACAATCCGCAACAATGCAATTATATTCTCCTGATCTGACATTCCACTTTCTCTTAAAGAATCTACAACAAGGGTATTACTATTTACAAGCATTGTTTGCAGAATATCCATTACATTATCCTCCATATCTTTTTCTGTGTTAATTTGGTATAAATATACGGTATCGGTATTTCCAGTTACTTGCTTTATACATTCTTCTGCCATAAGATAGCGTGGATGTGGAACAAGTTGACAATATTCTAATACTTTATCTTGCGAAAAAAGCCCCATTACAGGCGAGACTATCTCTTCAACATTACCATCTTTTTTTAATACAGAAACGATACACTGTTCACCAACACGAACCAGTGCATCTTTATCATAAATGACGAAAATCCCTTTCTTCTCTATAAATTCTTTATAAGTAGGATTGCCTTCTATAAGACATTCTTTTACAATGGTCTCAAATTCCTGTTCTGACAAAAGCGGTTGTGATTCTTCTTCACTCCAACCATCAGGGCGTGCAATATGCATTTCCGTTGCATGTATTTCAGTAACCTTCTTTACCCCTGTAATTTTTTTAATCTTTTCCAGCAAATCTTTTGTCAAAGGATTATTTGTGTTTTGTATCCGACTCTGATACCAATCACCTTCTCCACTTTTATACGATGATTTCCCATATTGAGCAATCTCAACCTGAATATCTCCATGCGGATAAAAATGAAAACGTAACATTTTTTCAGAATCATACGATTTCAAAAATGTAGCATCTAATAGCGTTAAAAAGCCACATAAAAATAGTGAACTGATAATTAACACAGTTTTACGTCTATTTTCCATCAAATTCTTTTTACCTAAAAATTCTGGTGTGAGTTTCTGGTGTCTTCTATAACTTTTGTTCCGGATATTTTGTTGTAAATATCTCCGACATTCCATCGGCGATATTTGCATTGCCTTTTTCACAGGAACTCTGACAGCCATTTTGATAATTAAATCAATCAAAATAAATATAATTCCATTAGTTATAAACATATTAACATAATCAATTGTTTTCATACCTGAAAGAAACCCAATTATATCACCTAATATAATACCAATTAAAATACTTGGTCTGGAAAGCAATTTTTGTTCCATATAAATAATACTTTTAAGTTGTTTTGAAGTTACCCCTATGGTACGAAACTGACCATATATTCTTATTTTTCCCTGCACTAGAATGGAAAAAATACTATAGATGGATAAATATGCCAACAATAATAGAATACACCAGACGATCCACGTTTTTTTAATCAGATTTAGTAATTGCTCTTTTCTTCCCCCAAATGGAAAAAATGAGTTCTGATAAACTAAGATTTGCTCTACACCAATCTGGTCTACGATAGAATTTGCAATATCTATACTATTATTCACATCAATATTTTCATAAGGTAATCGCACATAACTTTCAACCATAAATGTGTCATCATTTATAAGATTAACTGCTGTAGTTTTATTTACATATATATTGTAATTTTTCCATTTTTGAATTTCTTCTCCCTGTTTATAGATTCCGGAAATTTTATAATTCTGTTTCAATCCATTACCAACCAAATCTAAAGATATTAAATCTCCTATCACCTTATTAGTTCCCATCACCTCTAATAATTCTTCAGGAATAATTATGTCATTTAATGTATTGCTATATGTTCCACTATAAGAAATACATTCATGTTTTCCAAGTGCGTTTTCATCTGCGAAAATTGTTGTCAATTCATAATCTCCCTGTTTTAGCGTTCCTAACTCTTTTCGCTCTGCAACCCATTCAACATTTTCTATTCCCATAATAGAATTCTTTATTGATTCTGTTGTATCTGAATATAGAAAATATATTTGTGCATCCTGCTTTCTATTAACACTATCACTCTGCAATAAGAATAGGATTCCATTCGTAAATATCGTTAACAAAAGAGATGTAAAAAGAATTGTTCCTACAATAAAAATGCTTTGCATTTTTTCCTTTTTAATATCTTTCTTTGCTATTTTTTTTATTAGAAATATATCATTAATCTTCATACAGAACATCCCCGCTATTTTTCTTAATAATAACACAAAAGTCCTTTTCATATTTTTAATTTAAAGGACTTTTGCTTACTCATATCAACTTCTGTACATCAAATACGAGACCCAACATACATTCTTGATAATAACTTACTATCAAGATTTTCTGTGTGCGCCTTTTGATACCGCTTTATTTGCTTTGTTATTTGCTTCTACGGCATCCGGACTACTACCACCACAGTTATAATGGCAGAATAGACATGAGTTTGTGACTGTTCCCCGTGTACTTGCGAAATCTGCATAACACATATTTCTATTCTCCTTTAAATTTACTACTTCTCCGTATATCTTTATCATTTAATGACTTACTGTTTCTCACTAATGTAATTTGCCACTCGATTTTGGATAACTGCGGCCGTCTCTTCTACACTTTTATCGCCATAAAAATATGACATACTCTCCTCGTTAATAATATTAAATACATTTTGTTCATATCCTACCATTCTTGTCGTTTCACTAAGCAGGTTTTGGAATAATTGAACATCTGCTTCTTCTAACGGTTTTACTTTCGCTTCCATCCCATTTAAGCACTCTACACTTTCAAGTGGCTTTACATCATTGCCAAATTCATCAGTATATTCTTCTGTTGCGGTCTTCATTTTTATATATGCCTCCATACAATCTTTCCTCACGGGCATATCTTGAAAATCTTGCAAATGCTTGCCTTGATATTCCTTTGACATTAATCGTTTTAAAAAACGCCATGCACCATCTTTTACTTTTGACTTTGAATACATTCCTATTGCATCATTTAAGCGAAAATATGAGCCCACAAATGTTATATCCCGTCCAAACATTACACGATTTGCTAATATTTGATCAGGTGTTATTCTGCCAGTTACAAACATAATATTACCATTTTTAATCATATTGGAAATTTCCAGTAATTCTTCCTCTGTTATATCATCTGGCTCCGCAGTATTATCATCACCTGCATTACAGATTTCCAACAAATCCATAAATTCTAAACTGTCAAAATTACAGGTTCCTTGTTCTAAATTCACAAAATCAGCACTACCTCCACCATCATACATTAGATTAAATAAACGATCCCATTTACTGTCAAATAAAAACAATCTTTTGTTTTTATCCTTCTGTTTAACAAGTTCTCCCATTTTCTCAAAACTCCAATCCTTGCTATCTGCCACAATATCTTTTCCTGTAATCATTGTCATCAACTCAAAACTGCTCACAGAATAATATAGTTTTCCATCTATCTGCATTGTATTAATCAACGAATCCAAAAAATCACTCTCACTAAGCTCGTCATCTTTCTCAAAATATGAGGTCAAATCTTCTAATACTCCTTTGGATGCATACTGCTGTGCCGGAAGCTGACTTAATGCAATTAAATCTGGTGCATTTCCTGAAATTATATCCGTATTAATACTACTCACCGGATCTTCTTGATCAGAATAATCTTTAATTTCTATTTTATATTCTTCATCCTCCTTATTAAATTCGGCTACTTCGTCTCTCACATTATCATCTAAGTAAACGACACCTAGCGTTATCACGTTCCTGTCCCCTGATTGCAATTTTTCATTCAGTTTACATCCTGTTAGGATAAATATAAATATTAGCAAAAAAATGATGACACATCTTTTCCCATGTTTTTCATTCATAATCTTTACCTTTACCTTTCTTTAATTTAAATTCAAATTCTCCTGATATTATATTGTTTTTTACAATAACATACAAAAATCATCAAAATATCATCAAAAATTTAAAACAATTAAATTTTTTCTATTGTTGAATAAGAAATATATTTCTATTGTTTCTTTCAATTTTAAATGTTATAATTGCACAATACCATTTAGGTACCATATATTTGTTTATGAAATATAAAGGGGGTACGTCATACACTATGGAACCATCGGAATTATTTCTTTTAGAAGATGATGATGAATTAAGATATTTACTTTCATATCATTTAACCAAAGAAGGATATCAAATAACTACTGCAAGTACAGTTGACGAAGCTATGTCTTATTTTAAAGCACGACGACCAAAACTCGCAATACTTGACATTAATTTACCAGACGGAAATGGATTTTATCTATGCAAAAAAATCAAAGAAATATATCCATTTCCAATAATATTTCTAACTGGAAACACGAAAGAATCAGACGTTTTACAAGGTTATCATTTAGGTGCTGAAGAATACATCACTAAACCGTTCAGTATAGAAGTTTTTAAATTAAAAATAAATACTATTTTGAAAAGAATATATTCAAATTCACCTGATATTCCTGATTTTTCTGATGGACACTTATATATTAACTTTGAAAAGCAAGTGATTTCTGTAGATGGTAATACCATTACAGTTGCTGCCTCCGACTTTTCATTACTGAAAATTCTTATACAAGAACCCAATGTGGTTTTTTCCAAAGAAAAGCTATTGGATAGAGTATGGAAAAATCAATACGAAATAAGTGAACACGCTATAACAGAATCCATTCATCGACTACGAAACAAATTAGAAGATGATAAACATAAATATTTTAAAACAATATATGGGTTGGGATATACATGGATCGAAAAATAAAAATTTTTTTTAATTTAATATACACAGTAGAAATATTAGTAAGTCTAATTATATTATATGTATTATGGAATCAATTTCATAGTTTAACAATACTTATTTGTATTTTTATCATCACCCTGTTACACCAAATTGGAAATTATCTTTATTTTAAGGTTAACCAAAGAAATATGCATTATTTCGCAAGGCATATAACTAATGAAGTGGATGAAATGTTAAATGGTAATTATATAATTAAATATGAAGAACAATATGATACAATTGAAAATTTTATTGATTACAAGTTACAACAATTATACAATGTAATATACTATCAAAAAAAGAATACTGTCGAAGAGAAAGATAATCTGCAGCAAGCAATTTCACATATATCACATCAATTGCACACGCCTATGGCAAGTATTAGCATTGTAGGAGAAATGTTTTCTAAAGGAATTAACTCTGAAACAGAATACCAAATGTTAACCAATATCCTAAACAGACAAATTAAAAAAATCGATTTCCTTATACACTCTTTTATAAAAATATCTTTATTAGAAACAAATATTATACAACTTAAACCTGAAATCGGATATATTTATGATACAATCAGTGCAGCTATATCTTCTATTATACTATTTTCGGCAAAAAAGAATATTGAACTATATGTAAATTGTCCACAAACTATTGTTGGATTTTATGATGTGAAATGGACTACAGAAGTTATATTTAATCTTCTGGACAATGCAGTCAAATATACAGATATAAATGGGGAAATACATTTAACTGTCCAATCCTGTATTGATTATATAAAAATTGAAATAAAAGATACAGGAAAAGGTATTTCAGAAGCAAATCAGCCTCTAATATTTAAGCGGTTTTACAGAGAGCCAGAAGTTCATAGTATAGAAGGCACAGGATTAGGATTATATCTTTCAAAAAAAATTATGGACATGCAAAACGGAAGCATTACAGTTGAATCTGTACCACATAAAGGAAGCACCTTTATTCTTTACCTCCCAAAATGTTCTGGTGATAATTAAGTGATATTCTAATGATATTCTAATTTATAATTAATATACTGTCTCACACTAATATCTTACAAGGGAGGTAAAATATGTCCATATTAGAAACACATGCACTAAAAAAATACTATGCAAAAGGAAATATTCAGGTAAAAGCTGTGGATGGCATTGATTTAACTGTAGAAAAAGGGGAATTTATCTCCATTATCGGTGCATCAGGTAGTGGAAAATCTACTTTTTTAAATTTATTAGGAGGGTTAGGCATTCCTTCAAGCGGAACCATTCTAATCGACGGTCAAGACATTTCAGAATTAGATGAATATAATAAAACTATTTTCCGCCGAAGAAAAATAGGATTTGTATTTCAAGACTTCAATTTACTTCCTATGTTGAACGTATATGATAACATTATTCTACCATTAGAATTAGATAATGCCCCTATAGATAAAAAATATTTTAAACAAATAATCAATCAATTATCGCTAACAGAAAATTTATATTCCATGCCAGAGCAATTATCGGGAGGGCAGCAGCAACGGGTTGCTATCGCTAGAGCACTAATTACAAAACCCACAATCATATTAGCAGACGAGCCAACGGGGAATTTAGATAGTGAAAATAGTATGGCTGTATTACAATTATTAAAGACTGCAAATAAATTGTATCACCAAACAATAATTATGATTACACATAATAAAGAATTAGCTCTAGCCACCAACCGGATTATTAAAATTTGCGACGGAAAATTAAATAACAGCTATTACAATGAAAACCTTAATATAAGAAATTAAACACAATTGATACCTTGATTCTCGTAAACATGCGATATGATTACCTGAAAGCATAGTATTTACTATGTTTAGGAATATTTGATCGTCATGTTAATCCGAGAATCCAGGTCTATAATTTATCACAAAAGCAGTCACACCTGTTATAATTTCCAACCTACTGCAAGCTCGCGGGCATCAACAAAGCGTTTATAAATGCCACCCCTTTGCATCAGCTCCTCATGCCTGCCCTGTTCCACAATCCGGCCACGGTCAACCACAAGAATCTGGTCAGCATTCCGCACCGTTTTCAAGCGGTGGGCAATCATCAGAATCGTTTTCTCCTTAGTCAGTGCATCAATCGCCGCCATCAGTTCCCTTTCATTTTCCGGATCGACATTTGCCGTCGCCTCGTCCAGAATAATAATCGGTGCATCCTTCATAATGGCACGGGCAATGGATATCCTCTGCTTTTCCCCGCCGGAAAGGGAGGCGCCGCCCTCGCCGATCTTCGTTTCATACCCATCTGGAAGCTGCATGATAAAATCATGGCAGCATGCCGCCTTTGCCGCTTCGATTACCCGTTCCATATCTGCTTCCGGCTGCCCGAAACGGATATTATTGGCGATCGTATCCTGAAACAGAT
>JAMPAW010000074.1 GCA_023666975.1 Clostridium sp. | reverse complement strand
CAATCAATTTCGTTCGCGAGTATAACATGACGAGGCAGAGCGCAGAAATTTATTTATCGAAGCTTTGATAGCGATAAAAAATATTAAGCGATTGCCCTGAAAGAAAAGAAAATGGTGTTTTAATTTTCGTGATTTTATTGTATAATGATAAAATATTACAACGAGATAATCAGGCTGGAATAACGATAAGAAGGAGGATGTTTATGGTGAAGGGCAAGAGAGCAAAGAAACGTTTGGGTGCATGGATAATTGTGGCGGCAATGGTGATCAACTGCTTGATGCTTACTGGCCGGACAGTGGAGGCTGCTGGTGGCGAAGCGGTGAATGAACCCGGTCAGCAGCAGAGTGCTGCGGACGAGAGTCAGAAAGATGCAGGTGAAGGTGATACAGGAAGCGGTACGGAAGACAGCAGCGAAGAAGCAAATGCCGGCGATAATGCGGGACACAACAGTGGAGATGGTACTGGTGATAATTCGGAAGATACTGGTGGTCCCGGTACGGGAAACGAGGAAACACCTGAGCAGATTATCGAAAGCACAGAGGGCAGTAGGCGTTTTACTGCGGACGGGCAATTTACCATTAATGTGGACGGAATAATTACCGGATATGTCAACGACAGCACTCCACAATGGAACGGAGAGGTCATCATTCCTGCAAGGATTAACAATGTAGAGGTAAAAGGTCTTTCAGGCACATTTAAGGGCAATACGGCTGTCACCAGTGTGATTATACCGGATACGGTCGTTGCAATCGGGGACGACACGTTTAACGGCTGTACGGGTTTTCAGGCGATGTATGTCTATGATGCTGATGGGGGGAAATCCAAAAAGGACATTCAAAACGGGGACAGCCAATGGATTGACTGGTCTAAGTATATCCGGGTTGTTGGCGGGGAGATAACGTTTTATGAGATTATCGGTACGGGCAGCTGCGTGGTCATACCGGCGGGGCTTTCTGCCATTGGCAATAACGTATTTAACGGCTGCAATTTTGCAAGCTTTGATGTCATGGACGGAAACACTGCATTTTGTGACAGCAATGAAGGTGGAATGAATCTGCCTGAGGGTGTCGGTGCCTGCCTGATGTCTGCCGACCGGAAAAAACTGTATCGTCTGGCGCCGGGCTTCCGCGACAGGAATAACAGTCTTCAGTATGTTCTTCCGGAGGGGATTGAAGAAATATATCCGTATGCCATCAACAAGACCGGATTGCAGGAGGTTATGGTTTCGGCTACGGTTATACAGATTGACGAGTATGCTTTTTACGAGAGCAATCTGCTCCGTATTACCTTTGTGGAGAATGCGGGCGTTACCACGATCGGAATGTATGCTTTTGCCTATAATCAGAATCTGGATATTGTACTGCCGCCTTCGGTTACCACGATTGCCAGCTATTGCTTTGCCGGCATTACGAACCGGACACCGGATATATCCAAAACACAAATTACCGTTTTACCGGCATATACATTTGCAGAGTGTCCGAATCTGCATACGATTACGATGCCGGCAACGCTTTTATCGGTTGAGGCATATGCTTTTGCCGGTAATGTCAATTTGGAGGAAGTGGTATTTTTAGGGGAAAGGCTCGATAAAATCGGTACGGGCGCATTTCAGGGCTGTCAGAATATGCACAAGATTGATATCCCGGAGGGAGTAACCAATATTGAGAATGATACGTTTAACGGCTGTACAAACTTAAATACCATTATTTTACCGGATTCACTGGAGATTATTGGGGATAATGCGTTTAAGGACTGCCAGAATATCCATGAGATGGTGATTCCTGAAAACGTGACGTATATTTCAAATTCCAGTTTTGACGGTGTGTCGGAGGAGACGTTGAAAAATATCGACACTTCCAAGAATCAGTATGCACAACAGCTTATCTCGCAGGCGGTCCTTCCGGGTAAAGGGGAAAAGGTTACCATTGGTAATTTGATTTATCAGGTAACCGCTTCAGATGTGCAAAACGGAACGGTAACGGTCGTGAGTGCAATTAACAAAAAGCAAAAGACCATAACGATTCCGTCAACAATTGAGATTAATGGATATATATTTAAGGTGACGGCAATTGCCAACAAGGCATTTCAGAAAAATACCAAGTTGAAGACGGTTACCATCGGTGAAAATGTCAAGACGATAGGAAAGGAAGCATTTAAGCAGTGTAAGAACCTTAAGAATATCAAGGTGAAATCTAAGGTCGTGACAAAAGTGAATAAAAATGCGTTTAAGGGAATTCACAAGAAGGCGACCATTAAGCTGCCGAAGATGCCTGCCAAGAAATTGAAGAAATACAAAAAGAAATTTGCCAGCAAGGGACAGGCTAAGACAGTGAAAATAAAATGATCAAAGAAGATCATTAAACTTATTATATTGGAGGCATGGATATGACAAAAATTGATATTATTTCAGGCTTTTTAGGAGCAGGGAAAACAACGCTGATAAAAAAGCTGATTGCAGAAGGTTTTGAGGGGGAAAAACTTGTCTTAATCGAAAATGAATTTGGAGAAATCGGTATTGACGGGGGGTTTTTAAAGGATGCAGGAGTACAGATTAATGAGATGAATTCCGGCTGTATATGCTGCTCGCTGGTAGGTGATTTTGGCAAAGCGTTAAAACAGGTTTTAGATGACTATACCCCTGACCGGATTATTATTGAACCTTCCGGCGTCGGTAAATTATCAGATGTCATGAAAGCGGTTGCCGATATGAATGAGGAAGCAATTGTGATTAATTCAGCCTCAACGGTAGTGGATGCACAGAAATGCAAAATGTATATGAAAAATTTTGGCGAATTCTTTAATAACCAGATTGAGAGTGCGGGGACAATTATCCTGAGCAGAAGCCAGAAAATGACGGAAGAGAAATTAGAGGCAGTTGTGGCGATGGTGAAAGAGCATAACGATAAGGCGACAGTGATTACCACTGCATGGGACGATATTGACGGTGCGCAGATTGTGGCAGCTATGGAAAAAGAAAAATCATTGGTGGAGGAGTTGATGGAAGAGGCAAGAGTATGTCCTGAATGTGGACATGTACATGAGGATGGAGAACATCACCATGATGAACATGAGCATCACCATGACGGACATGAACACCACCATGATGAACATGAGCACCACCATGACGGACATGAACACCACCACGATGAACATGAGCACCACCATGACGGACATGAACATCACCACGATGAACATGAGCACCACCATGACGGACATGAACACCACCACGATGAACATGAGCACCACCATGACGGACATGAACACCACCATGATGAACACGAACATCATCATGACGGGGAGTGTGGCTGCGGTCATCATCACCATGACGGAGAGGGCCACCATCATCATGCCGATGATGTGTTTACCAGCTGGGGAAGGGAAACGCCGCATCAATATGCAAAAGCGGAAATGGAGGAAATCCTTCAAAAGCTTGCTGACTCCGAACATGCTGAATATGGCATGATTCTGCGGGCAAAGGGAATGGTTCCGTGCAGCGACGGCGGTTGGCTGTATTTTGATTTGACACCAGAGGAGTATGAGGTGAGAGATGGCCAGCCAGATGTGACCGGAAAACTTTGCGTAATCGGAAGTGAACTGAAAGAAGACAAAATTGCGGAATTATTCCACGTATAGTTTGGAGGCATGACGAAGATGAGAAAGCAGGAAAAGGAAATTCCGGTATTTATCTTTATGGGTTTTCTGGAAAGCGGCAAAACGCAGTTTTGCAGAGAAACCTTGGTAGAGCGTAATTTTACCGAAGGTGAGCCCACTCTTTTGCTGGTGACGGAAGAGGGCATAGAGGAATATGACGAGGAAGAACTGAAGAAATGCAATATTTCCGTTGTATATTTAGATGAGGAAGAGATTAACACGGAAAAGCTGCTGGATTTACAGGATGAGTACGAACCGGCTCAGGTGATGATTGAATATAACGGGATGTGGCAGCTGGATAAGCTCTTTACTATCCGGGTTCCGAAGGGCTGGACGATTGTACAGGTGATTACGCTGATTGATGCACAGACATTTACCGTGTACAATAACAATATGAAGTCCCTTATGGCAGAGCATATCCAAAGTGGGGATATGGTGATATTTAACCGTTGTACAGATGATTCGGACATTAATACCATGCGTATGGCAGTAAAGACAATTAACCGCCGGGCCCAGATTGTGTTTGAAAATGTCAACGGGCAGGCACAGGTTGATAATGGCGAAATTGAAATTCCTTATAATCTTGATGCTGATGTAATAGAAATTGAAGATGAGGATTTTGGCATTTTCTACATCGACGCCTCCGATAATCCGGAGAAATATATCGATAAAATTGTTAAGTTTAAAGGGCAGGTATTCTGTCCACCGCAATATAAAGGAAAAGCGTTTGTTCCGGGAAGGTTTGCAATGACCTGCTGTGCAGAGGATATCACGTTTCTCGGTTTTAAATGTAATTCCATGGAAACACCGAATTTAAAAGACAGGGAGTGGGTGACAGTGACGGCGAAGATAAAATGCGAATTTTATCAGGAGTTTGACGGTGAAGGACCTGTGCTGTATGCACAAAAGATTGAAAAAGCGGATAAAGCAGAGGAAGAAATAGTATATTTCTAATTGGAAGAAATGATATAGAAAGAGAGGATAAACATATGGCGTTTAATGATTTTTTAGATAAGGTGAAGGCAACTTCGTCTAATGCAGTGGATAAGGCAAAGGATACGACAAAGAGACTGGCCACGGTCAATGACTTGAAATCCAAAATCAGAGGATATAAGAATGACAAGAATAAATTGTTCACGCAGATGGGCATGGACATTTATATTGCCAAAAAAGAGGGAAAGAATATTGACGAGGCAGTGGAGGAATTTGTTGCGAATATTGACACAATGAACATTCGTATCAAGAATCTTCAGGAACGGCTCGCATTGGTGGAATCAGGGGATAATCCAGTCGAAGAAGAAATTACGGAAGATTCTTTAGAAGATGCGGAAGAGTAGTTGCAGTCGGCTGATTTGCGAAACGAATCGAAGATGATAAATAAAAGACGAAAAATCGTTTTGTGTTGACAAAGCAACATTTATAGCATATAATTTATTTGTGTGTTTTTGACAATAGACTCATATTTTGGTATGAGTCTATTGTTTAATATTGATAATATTTTTTGCGCAAGAATTTGCAGAAAGACGAGGGTGTTATGGCGACAGGAATTATTGGAACGGGAAGCTTTTTACCGCCGACCATTATAACGAATGATGATTTGGCAAAAATGGTAAAAACAGATGATGAATGGATTAGGGAGCACACTGGCATTGTAGAGCGTCACATTGCAACAGATGAGACGACGTCTTATATGGGGGCAGAGGCTTCACTGGCCGCAATTGAGAATGCAGGTATCGACCCGAAGGAAATTGATTTAATTGTATTTGCAACTCTTTCACCGGAGAGGGCAACACCGAGTATGTCTTGTATCGTGCAGGATAAGATCGGTGCGGCTAATGCCACATGTTTTGATTTAAATGCCGCCTGCTCCGGTTTTGTCTATGCTCTTCAGACGGCAGATGCCTATATCACAGCAGGTCTGGCAAAAACAGCACTGGTTATCGGGTCAGAGACATTGTCCAAAATGGTGGATTGGAAAGACCGTTCAACCTGTATTCTCTTTGCGGACGGTGCGGGTGCCGCCATTGTTGCAGACCGTGAACAGGGGATAATCAGCAGCGTGACCAGAAGCGACGGCTCTAATGGCATGTCCTTGAAATGCAAGGAACGATCCACACGTAATTTCTTAAACCGTAAGACGGAAGATAAGCATTATATTCAGATGATCGGACCGGATATTTTTAAATTTGCGGTCCGTAAGGTTCCTGCCTGCATTAATCTTTTGTTAGAACGGGCAAATCTGACAAAAGAGGATATTGATTACTATGTGCTGCACCAGGCGAATGCGAGGATTATTAATTCGGTTTCCAGAAAGATGGAGATTCCGATAGATAAATTCCCGATGAATGTTGAACACTGCGGCAATACAAGCAGTGCATCGGTTCCGATTCTGTTAGATGAGATGAATCGTACAGCTATGTTAAAACCAGGAGATAAACTGGTTCTTTGCGGCTTTGGCGGAGGGCTTACATGGGGAGCACAGGCACTGATATGGGGAATGCCTACTCCGGAGCTTCCGGCAAGTGAGGAAGAAGATACAGAACAGACACTAGAACAAGAATAAAAAGCAGATGGAGGATAAAAATGGGCAAAATCGCATTTATGTTCCCTGGTCAGGGAGCGCAGTATGTTGGAATGGGTAAGGAATTTTACGAGAATAATGAAAAGAGCAGGAAGATTTTTGAGGCAGCTTCCGAGGCAGTAGATTTAGATATCAAGGCACTGTGTTTTGAGGAAAATGATGACATTAATATTACGGAATATACGCAGATTGCGATGCTGACGGCAGAGGCGGCAATGCTGCAGGCCGTGCTCGATTTGGGGATAAAGCCAGATGTGACAGGAGGATTATCGTTAGGGGAATATACCGCACTGGTTGCATCGGGTGTCATGGATTTTGAAGACTGTGCCAGAGTGGTAAGGAAGCGCGGCATATATATGCAAGATGAAGTTCCTGCAGGACAGGGTGGAATGGCAGCCATTATTGCCATGGATGCGGATAAGATTGCTGAGATATTGGAGAAAGTAGATGGTGTTGTAGGTATTGCCAATTATAATTGTCCCGGACAAATTGCCATTTCCGGTGAGAAGGCAGCTGTGGATAAAGCATGTGAGCTTCTGAAGGAAGCAGGAGCGAAGAGATGTATTCCGTTAAACGTAAGCGGACCGTTTCATTCACCAATGCTTAAGGGTGCCGGTGAAAAGCTGGCTAAGGAATTAGAGCATGTGGAGATTCATGATATCGCTACACCATACGTGACCAATGTAACCGGTGGATTGGTCACCGATAAAAATCAGGTCAAGGAGCTTTTGGCGACACAGGTTTCCCATTCGGTTAAATGGATTCAGTGTGTAGAGTCTATGCTGGCTGACGGTGTGGATACTTTTGTGGAGATTGGACCGGGAAAGACGTTATCCTCTTTTGTCAAAAAGATAAACAAAGAGGTGACCATTATTAATGTTGATAAATATGAGGATCTGAACAAACTAAAAGAGGTATTTGGTTTGTAGAATGTACACAGAGCAGACATAAAGGAGGAATTATGTTAGAAGGTAAAATCGCATTGGTTACCGGAGCAAGCAGAGGAATCGGGAGACAGATAGCAATCACTCTCGCCTCCTATGGTGCGACAGTGATTGTGAATTATAACGGCAGCAGGGAAAAGGCAGAAGAAGTTGTTTCAGGTATTACGGCAAACGGCGGGAAGGCCGCTATATATGGATGTAATGTCTCTGATTATGGAGCAGTAGAGACGATGATGAAAGAGTTGGTCAAGGAATACGGGCGCATTGATATATTGGTCAATAATGCAGGCATTACAAAAGACGGACTGTTGATGAAGATGACCGAGGAGGATTATGATGCAGTATTGGATATCAACTTGAAAGGAACCTTCAACTGTATCAAGCATATTTCGCGGCAGATGCTCAAGCAGAAGGGGGGAAGAATCATTAATCTTTCCAGCGTGGTGGGTGTCTACGGTAATGGAGGGCAGGTGAACTATTCTGCTTCCAAGGCAGGTGTGATTGGAATAACCAAATCTGTGGCAAAGGAACTGGGTTCCAGAGGAATTGCGGTTAATGCGGTAGCTCCCGGATTTATTGTTACCGAGATGACTGATGCAATGCCTGAGGAGGCAAAGCGGCAGGTGGCAGATCGTATTGCCATGAAGCGGTTAGGCCAGGTGGAGGACGTTGCCGAGACAGTAGCATTTCTGGCATCGGATAAGGCTTCTTATATCACTGGACAGGTCATTTGTGTAGACGGTGGCATGAGCGTCTGAAGGTTTTTGCGGACAGATATACATAGTGAAAAAGAAAATAGAGCAGAAGGAGAGAAGAGAATGAGAAGAGTTGTTGTAACGGGAATGGGTGCGATTACACCGATTGGATTAAGCGTAGATGAATTTTGGAGCAGTGTGAAAGGAAGTAAGGTGGGTATTGAACCCATTACCAAGTTTGATGCCTCTGAATTTAAGGCCAAAATTGCTGCCGAGGTCAAAGGATTTGTGGCGAAAGATTATATGGACCCCAAGGCTGCCAAGCGTATGGAATTATTTTCACAATATGCCGTAGCGGCGGCAAAGGAGGCGCTGGAACAGTCGGGGATTAACATGGAGAACGAAGACCCTTACCGTGTGGGAACGGCTGTCGGTTCGGGAACGGGAAGCCTGCAGTCAGTAGAACGGAACATAAAGCGGTTAAACGAGAAGGGACCGGCAAGAATTGAGCCGCTGCTGGTACCGATGATGATATCCAATATGGCAAGCGGCAATGTATCGATTTACTTTGGGTTAAAGGGTAAGTCTATCAATGTGGTAACGGCCTGTTCAACGGGAACACATAATATTGGTGAGGCATTCCGTACCATTCAATATGGTGATGCTGATGTCATGGTTGCAGGAGGAACGGAAGCCTGTGTCACTCCGATTGTAGTAGGCGGTTTTTCAGCTCTTACGGCATTGAATACTACGGAAGACTGCAGCCGTGCGTCAATTCCTTTTGATAAAGACAGAGCAGGCTTTGTTCTTGGAGAAGGTGCAGGTGTGGTTGTTCTGGAGGAACTGGAGCATGCAAAGGCCAGAGGGGCAAAGATTTTGGCGGAATTAGTAGGATACAGTGCAACATCAGATGCTTACCATATCACTTCTCCGGCGGAGGACGGAATGGGTGCGGCTAATGCGATGATATATGCCATGAAAGATGCGGGGGTTGAACCGTCCGAGGTCGATTATATCAATGCACATGGTACGTCTACGCATCACAATGATTTGTTTGAGACAAGGGCTATCAAGATTGCGATGAAGGATGCGCAAAACGATGTGCTGATCAGTTCTACGAAGTCGATGGTAGGACATTTGCTGGGTGCTGCAGGAGGCATTGAATTTATTACTTGTGTGAAATCGATTGAAGATGGCTATATTCATGAAAATGTAGGTTTGCGCGAGGTAGAGGACCCGGAGGAATTCTCTCTTCAATATGTGAAAGACCAGGGGATTTCCAAGGAAGTCGATGTATGTATGACAAACTCTCTTGGATTTGGCGGCCACAATGCAACCTTGGTAGTAAGAAAATATAGAGACTAGGAGAGAAAAGAATATGGAATTGGATATTAAACAAATTATGGAAATTATCCCTCATAGGCAGCCATTTCTTTTGATTGATCGTGTAACGGAGTTAGTTCCGGGAAAATCAATCAAAGGTTATAAGAATATTTCCTATAATGAGCCTTATTTTGCAGGACATTTTCCTCAGGAACCAGTCATGCCGGGCGTACTGCAGTTGGAAGCCTTGGCGCAGCTGGGAGCGGTTGCCGTGTTATCTCTGGAGGAGAACAAGGGTAAGACTGCATATTTTGCAGGCGTGAACAGCGCCAAATTTAAACAAAAAGTGGTTCCCGGAGACCGTCTGGACTTGGAGTGTGAGATTATCAAAACAAAGGGTCCCCTCGGTGTAGGTGCAGTGACGGCTTCGGTGGACGGAAAGACTGCCTGTAAGGCAGAAATCTCTTTTATGATTGGGTGAATTTATCATGTTGATTAAATATATAGCAAAATACAGGCATGCAATTACCGCTATTGTTGCTGTTTTGTTTATCGGTTCGATGGTCTATTTTGGAATCCGCACAAAGAATATGAAGGACGTTTCCATTGAACCGCAGACGTTTTCCGGTCTGGCAATGGGAACGGCTGTCAAAAAAACATTATATACGGAAGATGCGTCGCAAAATGAGGCTATTGATAAAATGATTGATATATGCCTGTCGGAACTGGAAAGTAAAATTTCCGTCAGGGAGTCCGGGTCTGAGGTGGCAAGCTGTAACCGTAATTATGCGGTAAATGGAGTCTATGAATTTTCTGACGAAATCATGCAGTATATCAAAGAAGAGTTTCAGATTTGTGAAGAAACGAACGGAGCTTTTTCTCCGTGCATTCGTCCGCTTGCCGAGCTTTGGGGGATTGAGGACGGAGAAGCAAGGATTCCCGAACCGGGAGAAATCGAAGAAACACTTAAACGCACAAATCCGGAAAATGTGAAACTGACAAATGATGGGATTACTTTTTTTGAAGAGAGAATGGCCATTGATTTTGGAGCTGTTGGAAAGGGAATCGCCTGTGATCTGGTCAGAGAAAAACTGCAGGAGACAAGCGCCGAAGGAGCTGTTATTTCCGTCGGAGGAAGTATATTGGCATACGGTGATAAAGGGGACGGGAGAAACTGGCATATCGGCATACAGGACCCAAGGGCTGAAGAGGGTAAGGTTTTTGCCGTTATCGACGTGGAAGGGGGTCTTGTGATCTCCACGTCCGGCGATTATGAAAAATATTTTGAGCAAAACGGAAAACGTTATCATCATATCATTGATCCCGCTACCGGATATCCCGTGGACAACGGATTAATATCGGTGACCGTCGTCAGTGAGAGCGGTTTTTTGTCTGATGCCTTGTCTACTGCCTGTTTTGTCATGGGAACAGAGGATGGGCTTAAGTATGCAGCGAAAAAAGGTGTCGAGGCGGTGTTTGTCACCGCAGATAAAAAGGTATATATAACCGACGGACTCAAAAAGAAATTCCGGCTGCAGTCAGAGGATTATCAGCTGGAGAATAAATGATGTGGTTTAAGGGCGGCTTTTGGAGACGGCAAGCAGGACAATATACAATAAAAAAAGGAGATGTTTTACTTGTCTTATGTGTGACGGCAGCTGCACTGTTTATGTTTTGGGTTATCGGAGGACAGCCTGACGGAGAACGGGTGCTGATTACGGCAGACGGACAGACTTCCGAGTATCCGCTGGGGACAGACAGGGTTATTTCCCTGAAAAAAGGAGACAATGTCTGCAACAGTATTGTCATCAGGGACGGGCAGGTCTGTATGGCTGCGGCTGATTGTCCGGATCAGATTTGTGTACATCACAAAGCAATTTTCCGGAACGGGGAAAGCATAATCTGCCTGCCGAATAAAGTGATTGTCGAGGTGGAAAGCAGTCAGCACAAAGAGATTGACAACTGATAAAAGCAGCCGTGAGCCTGAACATTTAGACCGGAAATGGAAGTATAAGCATATGAAAACAAGACAGATTACAGAATTGGGAATGCTGCTGGCCCTGTCGCTTGTGCTGGCATATTTGGAAAGCCTTCTCCCCGTGCTGGTGGCCGTACCGGGAGTGAAGATTGGCCTTGCCAATGTGGTCACTATGCTGGTGTTATATTTAAGAGGCGGGAAAACGGCATTTTCCTTTATGATTCTCCGGGTGGCAGCGGCCGGTTTTTTGTTTTCCGGAGTTTCCGGTATCGCCTACAGTCTGGCGGGCGGCGTCTGCTGTGTTGCCGTCATGTGTGTGACAAAACGTTTTTCTTTTTTTTCTGTGGCCGGAGTCAGCATAACGGGGGCACTTGCCCACAATTTGGGACAGATACTCGTTGCATGGTTTGTGATGAAAAATGCCCGCATTTTATATTATTTTCCAGTGTTGGCAATATCCGGCATGTTGTCCGGTATGGCGATTGGCATTGCCGGTGGACTGCTGATTGGCAGATGGAAAAAAGAGTTTCCGGACAAAAACGGATAGGAATCGGAGAATGGAACGGGTAAATAAGTGGATATTATCATCAAAAGGGACGCCGGAAAAGCTGCCAAAAGCAACGGTGTCCCTTTTTGAGCTGCCGGATTTGTATCCGGATAAAGTGCAGATGGCAGCATGGTAATGGTTGTATTTTTTGTCGTTTTCCGATACAATATAGATGTGCTGTTACAGGATAAAATCTGCGCAAGCTGCGCAGCAGGCAACGAAAATAGAAGGAAGGTAAGGTATATGGGGTTGTTGACATTTTCAGGGGGAATTCACCCGTATGACGGAAAAGATTTATCCAAGGACAAAGCAATTACGGATTATTTGCCTAAAGGGGATGCAGTGTACCCGTTGTCTCAGCATATTGGGGCACCGGCAGTTCCGATTGTCAAAAAAGGCGACCATGTTTTGGTTGGTCAGAAAATTGCAGAGGCAGGCGGTTTTGTCTCTGCCAATATTCACTCCGGTGTTTCCGGACAGGTTAAGGCAATTGAACCGAGAATGACCGTTGGGGGAACGAAGATAAATTCCATCATCATTGAAAATGACGGTTTATTTGAAGAGGTGGATTTTGCGCAAAACATCAAGCCGCTTGACCAGATGTACAGGGAAGATGTGAAGGACGCAATTAAAGAAGCCGGAATCGTCGGTATGGGAGGTGCCGGATTTCCGACTCATGTGAAGCTTTCACCTAAAAATGAAGATGAGATAGATACCATTATTGTCAACGGTGCGGAGTGTGAACCTTATCTGACATCGGATTACCGGAGGATGCTGGAGACTCCGGAAAAGATTGTGATCGGTTTACAGATTGTAATCAATTTATTCGACCATGCCAAGGGGATTATTGCCGTTGAAGACAATAAACCGGAGGCGATTGAGAAACTGAAAGAGCTGACGGACAGCATTGACAATATCACCGTCAATGCGGTAAAGACAAAATATCCGCAGGGAGCGGAGCGGCAGCTTATCTATGCCAATACCGGACGGCAGATTAATTCGTCAATGCTGCCGGCAGACGCAGGCTGTATTGTCCACAACATTGATACGGTTACTGCCATTTATAACGCTCTGATTGAGGGAAAGCCGCTTTATGAGCGCATTGTTACCGTAACCGGTGATGCGGTGACGGATACTGCAAATTTTCGGGTAAGGATAGGCACAAATGCCAGGGAACTGATTGACGCTGTGGGTGGATTTAATATTGAAGACCCGGCCAAGATCATTTCCGGCGGTCCGATGATGGGGAAAGCAATGTTTACGTTAGATGTCCCGATTGTAAAGGGTTCTTCCGCATTGCTCTGTTTCCGGGAGGATGCTGTGGAGGAGGCGACACCCTCTAACTGTATCCGCTGCGGCCGGTGTGTTGAAGTCTGTCCGGGGCGGGTGATGCCGAATAAGCTGGCGACGCTTGCTGCAAACGGTGCATTGGAAGAATTTGTAAAATATGACGGCATGGAGTGCTGTGAATGTGGGTGCTGCTCTTATGTATGTCCGGCAAAACGGCATTTGACGCAGATGATTGCAGGAACACGCAAGCAGATACTTGCCAACAAAAAACGATAGGAGGTGGACATTTTGGAACAGACGATGAAGATTTCTTCTTCCCCGCATATCAGGGATAAGGAGACAACAACAAATTTGATGGGGCAGGTCATTGTAGCCCTGATGCCCGCTGCTATTTTTGGCATATATAATTTTGGTGCCAGGGCACTGGGTATCATTCTTGTCACGGTAATCAGCTGTGTTCTTTTTGAAGCAGGTTATCAGAAATTAATCGGGACAAAAGTGACGGTTTTGGATTTATCCGCCGTATTGACCGGTCTGCTGCTGGCACTTAATCTGCCCTCAGAAGTTCCATTCTGGATTCCCGTGATTGGCAGCTTTTTTGCCATTATTGTCGTTAAGCAGCTGTTTGGAGGCTTAGGACAGAATTTTATGAATCCTGCGCTGGGGGCAAGGTGCTTTTTGTTAATTTCCTTTACCGGAAGAATGACCACCTTTACCTATGACGCAGTGACGACGGCAACCCCTTTGGCACAGCTGAAGGCGGGAGAGAGTGTGGATATATTGTCCATGCTTTTAGGCACGACGGCAGGCACCATTGGCGAGACTTCAGCAGCCGCACTGATTATCGGCGGATTGGTGCTGATATTCCGGCGGGTGATTAATTTCCGGATTCCTGTGTTCTATATTGGTTCTTTCTCCGTCTTTATCATGCTCTATGCACTGGCAACGGGAAGAGGATTTGACCTTGCTTTTTTACTTGCCCATCTATTTGGCGGCGGATTGATGTTGGGAGCATTTTTTATGGCAACGGATTATGTGACTTCGCCGATTACATCGAATGGCAAAATCATCTTTGGCATTTTACTCGGTTTTCTGACTTTCCTGTTTCGCATATATGGCGGCTCGGCAGAGGGGGTATCCTATGCGATTATTCTCTCTAATCTGCTTGTTCCGCTGATTGAGCGGGTTACTGTTCCAAAGGCATTTGGAAAGGGGGCGGTAAAGCATGAGTAATGAAGCGATTAAAAATACGATTGTGCTGACGTTAATCACTGTGATTGCCGGTGTTTTGCTGGGACTGGTCTATGAGGTGACAAAGGAGCCGATTGCCGAGGAGCAGTTAAGAGCTAAGGAGGAGGCTTATGCGAAGGTCTTCGAGGGTGCCGATGCTTTTGAAGAAATCAGTGTAAACAAAAAGGAAACGGAGGAGGAGCTGAACCGTCAGGGTATAGACGCTTCCGTTGATGAAGCATTAAAAGTACTGGACAAATCGGGAAATGCCGTGGGGTATGTTCTGACGGTAACGGACCATGAGGGCTATGGCGGTGATATCCAGTTTGCGATGGGAGTGACCGCTGATGGCACGTTAAACGGAATTTCCTTTTTGTCAATCGGGGAGACGGCAGGGCTTGGAATGAAAGCGACCGAGGATACGTTTAAGAACCAGTTTTCTGCCAAAAAGGTGGAGAGCTTTGTCTACACCAAAAACGGCGCTTCGGCAGAGAATGAAATAGACGCTTTATCCGGAGCTACGATTACGACGAATGCAGTGACGAATGGTGTTAATGCCGGATTATCATTTATCCGCACATTGGAATAGGGGGGAGTATTCATGAATAAAACAGTCGAACGTTTAAAATGCGGTATTGTTACCGAGAATCCGACCTTTGTACAGATGCTGGGAATGTGCCCGACCATGGCGGTGACTACATCTGCCGTAAACGGATTGGGAATGGGGCTGACGACCACGGTGATTCTGGTATTGAGCAATATGATGATATCGGCATTGCGCAAAGTTATTCCGGATAAGGTGCGTATTCCGTCCTATATCGTCATTGTGGCATCATTTGTTACTATCGTACAGTTTTTACTGCAGGGATTTGTCCCGTCTCTATATGACAGTCTGGGTATTTACATTCCTTTGATTGTGGTAAACTGTATTATTCTCGGAAGAGCAGAGAGCTATGCCTCCAAAAATAATGTCTGGCTGTCTATGTTTGACGGAATCGGTATGGGGCTGGGCTTTACCATTGGACTGACACTGATTGGGATTTTCCGTGAGATTTTTGGAAACGGGACCATTTTCGGCGTGAGACTG
>JAMPAW010000073.1 GCA_023666975.1 Clostridium sp. | reverse complement strand
CCAGATATACACAGTTATTATATGTCGCATCATTAAAATTGCCGCCCTCGTCCGGGTGACACATCTCAATAGAAATTGAGATTTCATTAAGCTGATTCGAGCAGTATGCAATCTCATTGCAAGGGACACACTGAATAATCTCCCCTTCAAGACCGATGACAAACTGAGCACTGGCATATGTCTCCTGCGTATCCTTCAAATTCTCAAAATAATTCCGATTCTGTCTGGCTGTAGAACCCGGATTGGCCGTATAGTGTATCACAATATATTCCGGGTTAGCGGTCAGTGCAATTCCCGGTCTGGAATAGGAATTAACCGTCAAAAATTCTTCCGAAATCGGCAGTTCAGGAAACATTGCCGCAACACCGGACAATGGCGGAACTTGTATCATTTCCTCCACATTTTCCTCCTCTTTTTGACCGTTTTTTTTCATCTGCCGGTAAAAATGCCGAACCGAAAAAACAACTGCGCAAAGCACGAGAACAGCGGAACATAGAAAAACCGCCACTGCTGCCTGCCGTCTTTTACCGCTTTTCTTATTCCGAGTGCTGCTACGGCCACTCTGTCTGTTTTCATTTGTATTGTGGTAAAATTTCTGATATTCCTGCTTCATACTATCTTTCGTTCTTGTCTAGCTCTTGTTTTCTGCTTCGTATTGCAAAATCAAATCCAGCTTGTCCTTCCTGGTAAAATGCTTAATCGCATATTCTCTTTTCATGGCCTCTTCCTTCGTGGCAAATGCTTCACAGTACACCAAACGCACAGGAAGCCTTGCTCTGGTATATTTGGCACCTTTTCCCTCATTGTGGTGCTGTATGCGTCTTTCCAAATCATTCGTCCAGCCGGTATAAAACGTCCCGTCCGCACATTCCACAATATATGTATATGCTGATGTTTTCATTTCGTCCCCTTTTCTTACTGTATTCTCCTAAGCACTTTACGGAATTTTTCCTCTTATATAAAGCCCTCAATATTATGCCATGCACATTTGTATACCACCCCGTCATAACGGGAAATCTCCCGAAATGCAAAAACAACCGTAAGAAAATCAAGGGCATATTTTTCTTATCAGTCTAGTATATTCCACTCCGGCAAAAGTGTGCATGACTGTTTTTCTTTATCATACCACAAAACAGGAATAATGAAACAGAAAATATTCTTAAAAAGTGAAGAGCTTCCGATAAACCGCTTTCATTTTCGATAAATTATGCTATAATAATTCTAGTACAGCGAATATTAAGTAATTGGCAGTTTGACTTGCCTGATTGTTCATCTGCTGCGTTGTCGTCAATCGACGTAGCCACCGCTACGCCTCATTCCTCCGCCTTGCATATGAAACAACCATGCTACGTCAAACTATCCAAAACTTAATTTTCGCTGTACTAGCAGACACTTATGAAGATAATAATCACTTCATCATAGAAAACAGCAGTAATGCAACGGGCAGACAGGAGATTCATATGTTAGAAAAAGCCATTGAAATTGCAGTCGAATCGCACAGAGGCCAAATCGACAAAGCCGGCAAAATATATATTCTGCACCCTATGCGGGTTATGCTTCGGGGACAGAATGAAGCCGAACAGATTGTGGGAATCCTGCACGATACCGTGGAGGATACTCCGGTCACGATTGATATGCTGCGGGCGGAGGGCTTTTCTTCGGAGATCCTTTTGGCACTCTCCTGCATCACGCGGAAAAAAGGCGAGGATTATGCAGATTTCATTGACCGGGTATTAACCAACCCCTTAGCCACACAGGTCAAACTTTATGATATCGAGGACAACTTAAACCGCGACCGGATTCCTTACCCAACACCGCGGGATATTGCGCGGTTTGAAAAATATCAGAAATATCATGCCATTATTCTGGAAAAGCTTAACGGACATGTTTGATTTTACTTGTTTACACTTATTTCTCATTTCGGTTCCCTTCTTTGAAAAAGCTCCCCCGCTTGACTGCATCGCTCCCAAAGCGCGCTCTTATGGAATCCAGGGCATCATCAAGGCTTTTCAGCTTTTCATGGCTGTCCAGATCAAAAAGATTCATCTGCCGCTGTCTGGCATCCGTCACTTTATTCGCCGTCACTCCAATCAGGCGAATCGGTGAGCCGTCCCACAGCTCATCAAACAGCTCACAGGATATCCGGTAACACTCATCTGTCACATCTGTCGGAGAAAGCAATGTCCTCTGGTGCCGTTTTACCACAAAATTGCTATCCTTCAATTCTACCGATAACACTGTCGCCTGCACGCCGTCCTTCCTCATACGTTCACATACCGATTCACACAATTTCATCATCGTATGGTAGGCAGCCTCCGAATCCTTAATATCATAGGGGATCGTCGTCGAATTGCCATACCCCTTCTGCTCTGCCTCCGACCGGTCCTTCAGCGTCAGGTCAATACCGTTTGCAAAATTATAAATCACTTCCCCGTGGCTCTTAAAATAAGATTTTAATATGGACAAATCGCTATTTGCAATGTCGCCTATCGTATGAATGCCAAGTTTATGCAGACTGTTTGCAGTGGATTTTCCCACATAAAACAAATCCTCTACCGGCAGCGGCCACATTTTCTCCTGTATCTCTTCCGGAAACAGTGTGTGCACCTTATCCGGCTTTGTAAAATCACTTGCCATCTTTGCCAGCAGACGATTGGAAGAAATCCCGATGTTCACGGTAAAACATAGTGTATCCCGGATTTCATTCTTCAGCTGATGAGCAAACTCCACGGGGTCCCCGTACAGAGAATAAGTACCAGTCATGTCCAGAAAAGCCTCATCAACGGAATACTGGTCAACCTCCGGTGCATATTTCTGAAACAGTTCCATCAATTCACGGCTCCGTTTTTTATAGTACCACATATGCGGTTCATAGGAAATCAGCCCCGGACACTTTTTCATGGCGGCTACCACAGGCTCTCCGGTCCGGATTCCGTATTTTTTTGCCGATTGCGATTTTGCCAAAACGACACCGTGCCGCTTTGAAATATCGCCGCCAATAATCGCGTCCTGCTTGCGAATGTCCTCCGTCTCCCCCAGCTCCTGCATCCGGTATAATGCCTCCCAGCTGAGAAAGGCATTGTTAACGTCGATATGAAAGTACACCTGCCGCTTCTGGTTGTTCTGTATCATCTTCACTCCACCTCATCTGACATGGATTTCCTGCCGGTTCTTCTTTTTTGTTTTCGATTCATTTATTTTATGTTATAATGAATTGAATATACTATATTTTACTATAGTTGGCACGTTAAAGTAAATATCTTTTTGGCAATTGAAAAACATGAGTTTCGCAATTACCTACAACTATCTTTTACCGAAAGGAGATTCAATATGACAACAAGCTGCAAAGAAGTACAATTAAATGGAGCACCCGTGATCGAGATGCGGGCAGGGGGATATCTCGCCATCATTGCCCCGACTGTAGGAAGTAATATCGCACGTCTTCGGGACTGCACAAACAAAATCGAAATCCTGCGCTTTCACAAGGAATCCCCCATCAAAAAGCTTACCGCTTCTCCTGAAGTTTACGGGCTTCCGACACTTTACATTCCAAACCGGTTAAACCACGGCAAACTGCGCGTTTCCGATGCCACCTATCAGTTACCGGTTAACGAGGGACGTTTCCAGAACTATATTCATGGATTTCTGCACAAGAGGAACCACACTGTGGTTGAAACAAAGACCGACGGCGATAAGGCAATTGCCAAAACACAATATATTTATGACGAAAAAGATTTGTTCTTTGAATATTTTCCGGTTAAATTCCAAGCCGATTATGAGTTTACTTTAGATGAAGAAGGCATGCACTACCGCTTCACCCTGACGAACCTGTCAGACAAGCAGATGCCATATGGTGTATGCAACCATGCCGCATTTAAAGCACCGTTTGTCAAAAAGGGAAAAGGCAAGGATATCCGCATTCAGATTCCTGCCGTGAAACGCTGTATCATTAACGAGCGCCGTCTTCCCACTGGTGAAATGCGTGAATTGTCCGCCTATGACGAAAAATATGTCAATGGCACCCAGTTAGTGAACAGAGTTCCGATTGACAACGACATGTATCTGGTGCAGGACGGGGAGCTGGACGGCAAGCCTTTCTACGGAGCTGTTATGACGGATAGAATTACCGGAAAGCGTGTCTGCTACGAAGTGGACAAAACCTTCAAATTTTTCATTGTGTGGAATGACCGGGGAACCAAGGACTACTACTGTCCGGAACCGATGACCTGGATGATTGACGCACCTAATCTGGATTTGCCGGCAGAAGAGACCGGCTATATCGAGCTTGCTCCCAAGGAGAGCAAAACCGTTACCGAACATATTTTTACCGCATGACAATCCCGGCTGACCACGGGGAAGTGACATTTGTCACTTTCCCCTACGCCAGCTTGTGACAGATGACACCTAACCAATTTTCACTGTTTTTCGTATAATTTTATCAAATCACAGATGAAAGAGGTGTTTATCATGGAAAAAAATCACAAAAACCAACTCTCCACACTCTTAATGGCAGTCGGTGTCTTTTTTATCATCACTGCCTGTAGTATCTTTGTCACCACAACATGGCAATATCTTCCAGAAACAGCGAAACAGGTATGTCTTTTCCTGACTGCCGGAGGTGCATTTGCAGGTTCCCATCTGGCCAAAAAAAGCCGGCATCTTCACAAGACTACCTCCGTGCTCTATTATTTAGGCACTGCATTTGCCGGATTTTTTACGCTGTCCGTCCTCGGCGGAATATCTTCTCCGACAGCCAATGCGCTGGCTGCCATATTTCGTCAGGCAAATGCCTTCAACCTGCTCGGTGCCCTGTTCGTGATATTTATTTTTTCTCTCATACGCTTTCTCTGTACCAAAAAAAGTATTGACTTGTGCATGGGTGTCTTTATTACCGACAGCATACTGTTATGTATCAAAACGCTGCCGCGCTCGCGCTGGGAGTTCTTTGCCCTGCTGATAGCTGGACTGACCCTGATTCTCTCTGTCGCTGACTTTCACATATCCAGGAAGGACGGCTATGACAGCCGGTTGCCGCATACCCTGCTTTTCCTTTACTGCGCACACGGTATAATCGGCATGCTCCTTGCTTTCCTGACCGGACCGGCGGCTTCCGGCGCTTTCACAGAAATCTCCGTCCTTACCGTACTGCTGCTTGCCATTTCCTCCGCTGTCACCTGGCACGGAAGAGGACATATTGCGTTCCGCATAGTAAACAGCTTCATCGATTTCTGGCTTGTCTATACCGTAATCTATACGCTGTTCTGGAAACTGCCGTCATTCACATTCAACGACGAATTCTATATCGGACTCACTGCCTATGCTGTAAACCTGATGATTTTGCTTGTCCTAAAGCGCCGGGAAATGTTTTATCTTCAGCTTGGTGCTGTACTTCTGGCATCCTATCACCAGTTATCGCTGCTCTGGTTTTTTGAGGAGGCACAGGAATACGTCCTGTTCTTTATCCCCTTTGCCATTGTCTGCTTTGTCCTTCACCGGAAAACAGGCGAAAAACGGTTCCGGACAGGCGTCATTATCGCCCTATTGGAACTGTCCACCGGCTTACTGTTTCAATTTGTGTCGGCAACCGGCGTTTTCCTCGCCCTCGCCATTATCTTTTTCACCGCTGCCAGAGAGGTGTCTAACCGCATAGCAAAGCAGATACTATATACATTTTCCCTGCTCAATACGGTTTTTGCCCTCTTCTGCTCTTCATGGCAGTATTTCAAAATTCCATGGCAGTACATGACGGACTGGTGCTGCCTTGCCAGCGGAATAGGCATTGCCCTTTTAGGACGCATTTGGTATAGTAACAAAAAAGGCATTGGGATTATACAGTTTATCCTTACCTGCTTTGTACTGTTGTGCCAGACTGGACATAGCTTATTCGGTGAAGGCGATTTTGGCAGCATATTAATTCTGGGTGCTGCCGCTGCCATTATTCTGCTCGTCTCCGCCTGCAAGGGACAGCGCGCATATGCAATCCTCTCTTCGATTGTGCTGCTTGTTCTGGCTGTCTACACAACAAGGCAGTTCTGGATACGCATTGAATGGTGGGTATATCTGCTGATTGCCGGTATCATCATGATTATACTGGCAGCGAAATGGGAAAGTTAGGAGAAACAGCATGACATTTATTTTGGGATTTATCTATATGCTCGTCACCGGAGCGGTGCTGGTCAGTATGACGACACTGCTTCTGCGGGGAGAAAAAAACATCTGCAACCGGATTTACATGATTTTACAGGGTACCGTTTTACTATGGTGCAGCTCGCAGATTATGATTTTCCTGGTGCAGACCCCTTTGCAGCTCACTGCGGCCTATCTGCTGGGCAATATCGGCATCTGCTTTGTCGGCACTTTCTGGTACTATTTTGCCGTGCTCTATGCCGACAAAGAACTTCGGGGACTTCGCAAAGCCATACCATTTTGCCTCTCTGTTCTACATTACCTGCTGGTGCTCTCCAACGGCTGGCACCATTTATACTATTCCTCTTTTTCAATCGGGAAAATTGTACACGGCCCATTTTTTTACACGAATGTGGCAGCCACCTACCTGTTTGTCCTCATGGGTGCTGTCATTCTCTACCGCAGCAAAACTACCGCAGCGAACGGCGCCGTGGCAGGATACTTAGTCGTTGCCTCTGTACTGGTACCGGTACTGCTCAATGTTATCTACCTGTCCGGTCTTATCCGGTCCCCTTTCGACATTACCCCTCTTGGCTTTGCCATTTCCATTATCCTGGTAACGCTTGCCACAGTAAAATACCAGTTCATGGATTTGACGAAACAGCTCGCAATCACTAACGAAAAGCTGCTGTTGGAAAAAGAGCGGAACCGGATTGCCCAGCAGGTCCACGATACCGCCGGGCATACGCTGACCATGATACAATCTTATATGAAATTAACCGAGGTTTCCATCAAAAACGAAGACGCCGGACAGGCACAGGAATATCTTTCCTCGGCGCGCCTCCTTACCAGCCAGGGAATTCGGGAACTGCGGGAATCCATTAACCAGCTCCGCCGGGAAGAAACCTACGAGCTGGTAACCCAGGGAATCATGCAGCTTGCCGACCAGGTAAAGGAAATTCCCGTCGTCGTAACGATCCAGGGAGAAGATTCGGAAAAATATTCTCATCTGTCTGGAAATATATATGACACGGTACGGGAATCCATTACCAACGCATTAAAATATTCCTCCGCTTCCAAAATCGAGATGATTATCCGCTTTCAGGACAACTGCATAGAACTCGTGATTGGCGATGACGGCAGCGGATGTGCCGAAATAAAAGAAAACAACGGTATTCGGGGAATCCGGGAACGGGTCGAGCAGGCCGGTGGAACGGTGCGTTTCCTCTCCTCGCCGGGAGAAGGCTTCCTCACCAGAATAAAGCTTCCTCTATGAGCCGTAAGGCAGAAGAAAGCAGAAATGGAGAAACAAGATATGAACACGATAAAAGTATTAATTGCCGATGACATTATGATACTCCGGCAGGGATTAAAAGCCGTTTTGGAGCAAGATGATGATATCGAGGTTGCCGCTTTAGCGGAAAACGGAAAAGAAGCCTTTGAAAAATGCAGGGTCTACCGGCCTGATGTCGTTCTGATGGATATGCGGATGCCGGATTACGACGGCGCTTATGGCATTTCCGCAATCAAGGCGCAGTTTCCCGATATCCGCATTTTGGTCCTTACCACCTTTGATGACGAAGCAACCATTGAACAGGCATTATCCAGCGGTGCTGACGGATATATCCTCAAAGAAATGGAGGACGAAAAAGTTATCGCCTCCGTCAAAAGTGTATACGCCGGAATGCGCATTTTCGGTGACGGCGTTTACCGGGTCATGCGGGAGCGCATGGAGCAAAATACCGGCAAAGACGCTTCCATTGCTTTGCAAAACCAGATAGCCGCCTCCCTGACCAACAGGGAACGGGATATCACGAGACTTGTGGCGCAGGGCTACGACAACAAAGAAATTGCCACGGAGCTATTTCTCGCAGAGGGTACGGTGCGAAACCAGATATCCAAATTGTTAGAAAAACTCTCTTTAAAAGACCGAACCCAGCTCGCCGTCTATGCCGTGAAAAACGGATTGGACGAATAGGAACAATTTTCCTAAATCCACACGGCTTTTTCTTGTGTTTTATCATCATTTATACTATAATGTATCCATACGGCTTTTCGCCAACGTTTGAAACTTGATCGTGCTTACATATATGGGGAAGTTTCAAACATTCATCATATGAAAGAGAGGTATTAAACGCATGAAATTTGGTTATTTTGATGATGCCAGCAAAGAGTATGTCATCACATCTCCTAAGACTCCATATCCTTGGATTAACTACTTAGGAACACAGGATTTCTTTTCTTTGATTTCCAACACAGCGGGAGGTTACAGCTTCTACAAAGACGCTCGTCT
The DNA here is from genome assembly GCA_023666975.1 of Clostridium sp. The sequence goes on along the minus strand of JAMPAW010000073.1, from coordinate 7,026 downwards.
TCGCAGAATCACCCGTTATCGCTATAACAATGTTCCTGTTGACATGGGGGGACGCTATTTCTATATCAATGAGAACGGAACCGTTTGGAATCCGGGCTGGTCTCCGGTAAAGACCGAATTAGATTCCTATGAATGCCGCCATGGTATGGGCTACACACAGATTACTGGTAAGAAAAATGACTTAGAGGCAAAGGTTACATTCTTTGTTCCTCAGGACTTCAAAGGCGAGGTGCAAAAGGTTACACTGACGAACACAGGTTCCGCCAAGAAAGATTTTACGTTTTTCTCTTTCTTAGAGTGGTGCTTATGGAATGCGGAAGATGATTCTACTAACTTCCAGAGAAACTTTAACACCGGCGAAGTGGAGATAGAAGGTTCTACTTTATTCCACAAGACCGAGTACAAAGAGCGCCGCGACCATTTTGCATTTTACACAGTTAATACCGACATTGACGGATATGATTGCGACAGAGAAACCTTTATGGGGCTTTACAACGGCTTTGGCAATCCTGACGCTGTTATGGCCGGTAAGTCAAACAATTCCAAAGCGGACGGCTGGTCACCCATCGCTTCCCACAGCATCAACGTTTCCCTGGAAGCCGGTGAGAGCAAGGACTATGTATTTATCCTCGGTTATGTAGAGAACGGCGACGACAAATGGAACGCCGACGGCTCCATGAAGAAGGACAAGGCATATGCCATGATTGAACAGTTTAATACCGCTGAGAAAGCAGACGCAGCTTTAGCAGCGCTTAAGGCGACATGGACAGATTTACTTTCCAAATACACCGTTAAGACTCCTGATGAGAAGGTTGACCGAATGGTGAACATCTGGAATCAGTATCAGTGTATGGTCACCTTTAACATGTCACGTTCCGCTTCCTATTTTGAGAGCGGTATTGGACGTGGTATGGGCTTCCGTGATTCCAATCAAGATTTACTTGGCTTTGTTCATCAGATTCCGGACAGGGCAAGAGAGAGAATCTTGGACCTTGCCGCAACCCAGTTCGAGGACGGCGGATGCTTCCACCAGTACCAGCCGCTTACCAAGAAAGGTAACGATGCCGTTGGTGGCGATTTCTCGGACGACCCATTGTGGATGATTCTTTCTACTGCTGCTTACATTAAGGAGACAGGCGATTATTCCATATTAGATGAGAATGTTCCTTATCGCAATGACGAGTCATTGGCTCAGCCAATGATGCACCATTTACAGCAGTCCTTCTACCGCGTGGTCAACAATGTAGGACCTCACGGATTACCGCTTTCCATGAGAGCTGACTGGAACGACTGTCTGAACCTTTCCTGCTTCTCCAATACTCCGGGTGAAAGTTTCCAGACATGGACTTCTCCTAAGTATGGCGATGACAAATATTCAAAGGTTGCCGAATCACTGTTTGTTGCCACCTTATTCTGCTATGCGGGTCCTGAATATGTTGCCCTCTGCAAGAAAAAGGGGCTTGATGATAAGGCCGCTGCTGCACAGGCAGAGATTGACAAAATGAAAGAAAATATTATCGAACACGGATTTGACGGCGAATGGTTCTTACGTGCTTATGACGACTTTGGCAAGAAAGTCGGCTCCAACGAGTGTGAGGAAGGCAAGATTTTCATCGAGCCTCAGGGCTTTGCCGTTATGGCCGAAATCGGTAAGGACAAGGGCTACGATATCAAGACCTTGGACAGCATTGATAAATGGTTAAACTGCGAGCATGGTCTGGTATTAAATCAGCCGGCATTTACGAAATATTTCATTGAATACGGCGAGATTTCCACCTATCCGGCAGGCTACAAAGAAAATGCCGGTATCTTCTGCCACAACAATGCCTGGATTATTTGTGCAGAGGCTTATGCAGGACGCGGTGACAAAGCATTTGAGTATTACTCAAAGATTGCTCCGGCTTTCCGTGAAGAGAAATATTCTGACCTTCACCGGACCGAGCCTTATGTATACGCACAGATGATTGCCGGTAAGGACGCTGGTCGTCACGGTGAAGCAAAGAACTCATGGCTTACCGGTACTGCTGCTTGGAACTTTGTAGCGATTTCACAATATATCTTGGGTATTATTCCTGACTATGACGGACTGAAGATTGATCCTTCTATTCCGTCTGCATGGGACGGATTTAAGGCTTCAAGAACGTTCCGCGGTGATATATTTGATATAACCATTACCAATCCTAACCATGTATGCAAGGGGATTAAGAGTGTAACCGTTGACGGCAATGCCATTGAAGGTAATATTCTTCCGGTATTCGGAGACGGAAAGACTCATACGGTAGAAGTTGTAATGGGTTAAGGCAATCCATTAATTCAGAAATGAGGAACCGTCCACTTGGGCGGTTCTCTTATTATTAAACAACCACAGAAAGAAGAGGAGATTTTTCATGAAAAGTATCAAAAAACATTCTATTTTATTCGTACTCACTGTTATGATGATGTGTTTTGCCACAGGTTGTGGTGTCAATTTTGACGCCAGCGGCTATATTAAAGCCTGTCTGGACGCCAATGCACACGGTGAATTTGCCGCCTATGCGGAAATCACACAGTCGTCAGAGGAAGAAGTTGCCCAGATGTATAATGACATGTTGGATCAGGAAATTTCTTATCTTGATGCTTACAACATCAGTGACGAAAAGAAAGAGAACTTCCGCCAGTTATTTGTAGAGCTTTACAAGAATTTCAAATACGAGGTAGGCGAAGCCGTGAAAAACGACGACGATACTTTCTCTGTTCCCGTTACCACGTATAAGCTGATGGTATTCAAGGATATTATGGACGAAGGCGAAACATATATGACTGATTATGTACAACAGGAAATCGATGCCGGCCGTACTCCGACCGAAGATGATATCTATGGAATCGCAGTAGATTTTATGTATGATTCTATCAGCAGGAATCTTGAGGCTTTGGAATATGCTGAACCGGTGACAACAAACGTAACAGTAGGACCAACCGGCTCTGATACAAAAGTGTATTCTATTTCACAGAACGAATTACAGTCCTTGCTGGAATCCATGGTTGATATCGAAAACGCACAATAGTGGCACTGAACTTATTCATACAGGAGAATGTTTATGGATATATGCGAACAATGCGTACACTATGTATATGACGAAGACTGGGAATGTTATTCCTGCGATGTTAATTTAGATGAAGATGATATGGTTAAATTTCTTCAGGGAAGAAATACCGGCTGCTCGTTTTTTCGACTTGACGACGAGTACGGCGTTGTCCGCCACCAGATTTAACCATGACAAAAAAGCCTGCCAGAAGCTCTTATCTGACAGGCTTTTCATTACTCAAAAATCAATCCAATCTCTGCAACATATCATGTTACTTACATCTCTACGCCATGCTCTTTTAAGTAATTAATGATATCCTCAACGGTTGCAATCTTCTCTAAGTCCTCTGAAGGGATTTCAACATCATATTCCTCTTCCAGAGCCATAACTAACTCAAATAAATCTAAAGAATCCGCATCCAAATCCTCCTTGAAGTTTGAAGTCAGTTCAATTTCGCTGGCATCTACGCTGAGCTGCTCTGCAATAATTTCTTTCATTTTGTCTGGCATAATCTTATTCTCCTTTTATTTAAGTATTATTATAGGACTTCACATCGGATGTCTCCTCACACAATGAACTATACAACATGACCTATTGCATGTCAAGTATTTTTCTCCTAAATATTGCCATAGGCAAATTTTTAGTGTAACTGCATATACTGCGGCGAATAATTGAAATGGCAATTAATTTCATTCGCAAGTATAATTTGCTTTTTGATACAAAAAATGATATGATAAAATAGAAATGATTCTTATTATTGTAATGCGGAGGAACCCAAATGGCAGAAGCGATTACAAGAAAGCACAGTCGACAGCGTGATGCCATTATTGCTCTATTAAAGAACAGAAATGACCATCCCACAGCGGAACAAATCTACAAAGAAATCCGGCATACTATCCCCAACATCAGCTTGGGTACCGTGTATCGCAATCTGACTTTGCTATCCGACAACGGTGAAATTTTGAGGCTGAGTTTTGACGGCAAGGTAGACCATTTTGACGGCACGATTCAACCACATTATCATTTTGTCTGTACGCAATGTGGCTGCCTGCAGGACATGCCGCTTCCCTATGACAGCAATCTGGACGTATGTGCCAGTAAAGTATTTGACGGCACGATCAAAAGTCATTCCCTAATTTTTGAGGGTCTTTGCCAGGACTGTACGATGACCGAATCATATCTGGAATAACTATATATATCCTATACATGTTCTACAAGAGAAAGCCCCATGCCTGCGTTGCAGTACCATGAGGCTTTCTTGCCATTATAGCGTTTCTATTCAATAAACATAACCGGGTCAATTGTCTGTTCGCCCTGTAGCATCTGAAAGAACAAATGGCTGCCTTCTTCCGTAAAACTGTCAGTAGGCATTCCGATCGTTCCGATAGATTGTCCTTCTTTGACAAAATCTCCCTCTTTGACGTAGATCGTATCCAACTGTCCATATACGATACTGTAATCATTACCCAGATACAATGTAACCGTATTACCATGCAGATTATCACTGGTTACCTTTGTCACCTTACCGAGATAAGCATTCTTGACGGTAGTTCCGCTTCCCGCTGCGATAAGCATTCCCGGATTACATTGATACTGGTCGAGTGTTTTAAAGTAAACCGTTGTCTCCATGCTGTACGGCAAAATCACTTCTCCGTTTACCGGCCATGAAAGCGCCGCTTCGCTGTTAAAATTCAGTTCTCCGGTATTGGCAGTAACCGGAATCTGCCCGTCATCTCCGCCATTGTCAACAGCTTCCTCCTGAGATGTGGATCCCTCTGTTGCCGCTTCTGCAGCCGCCTTTTCCGTCTTCGCCTCTGTCGTTAAATCCTCTTTCAGCTTATTGCGCTGCGTGCTCTCCGTCCTCTTAATGGTTTTGGCATTGGTTTCTTCTACCCGCTCCTTATCCTCCGTGGTTATCGGTGAATAGTCAGAAGCCTTATTCAAATCCACCTCATTTTCTGCAACCTGTGTGTTATCCCGCTCTAAGGTATATACTGCTACCACTGCGAGAATTGCCAGCAATCCTACACCAAGCGCGATGTAAAATGCGTTGTTTTTCAGCTTTTGTAATATTGTAGTATCACGATTACTCATTTTCATCACCTCTACAGTTAGGTTTGCCATAGAGGAAACGATTTATTCAGAAAAAATATTTTTTTGATGTTTAATCTCTAATTTGATATTTTACACTCAGCGTTGCCACATTGCCAAAAGCATCTGTAGCGCAGTATATGACGATATAGGGTTCTCCCTTGACATAGGTAAGTGGCCGGCTCACTGTAACCTCAACACTGCCGCTGTTATCCTCCGCTTCTATCAAACCGAGCAGATATTCGTCTTTCGACATATTGGAAATCCGTATATCCCTCTGTTGAGGATTTTTCAGGCGAAGCCTCGGTGCCTCCATATCCACATTAACGATAAGGCTGACTACCTCTGATTCATTGCCCTCTGAATCCTGTGCACGGTATTTAACCTCACATTCTCCGTATCCTATACGCAAAATATCCGAATAGTCCACCACGATTGCATCGTTGTCCATTTTGCGCTTACCGTCATAGGCAACCACATTTTCCAAAAGCAGGTCGTGAAGCTGCTCCGTAGAGGATACGTCATAAACCCCGATTGAGGTCACGGTCTGATTGACATATAAAACAGGCGGCTCATCATCTACCACAATCACATTTGCCGTAGCTCCTCCTGTAATCCCGGTATCATCTTTAACCGAATAGGTCACTTTATAAATGCCGCAGGTATCCATGTCCACTTCGCCGTCAATCTGCATACGGCCGGTAACGTCCTTTCCGGTTGAATCTAATGCCGTCACACCAGATGTCACGTCAAAATCTGAATAGCGCTTTACCTCCCGGTCATAAGCGCCTAATATTACCGGAATATTCCCCATATATGGGTTCTCCCTGTCCGGGTCGGTCGGGTCCCAATTACCCACTGGACCACCACTGCTGATCACCGCCGCTGACGGTTTCCCCAGCGGACCTTCGTATTCACTCTCGAAAATTTCAACCAATGTGTCTTCACTGCAATTATCGAAAATCCATTTGGCATCAATGACCGGCAGGCGCACACAACCGGCCGACACACTTTGCCCCAGCTTGTTATATTCTTCGATTTCCAAATCTGACTTACTCTGCGTATAATAGGGAACAGAATGAAACAATATGCTTCCGGTAATCCTCACAGCATATTGACCATATACATCACCTTCTAACGCCAGCCATTCCTCCCTGTCGCCCAGAGAAAACACGCCGTCCGGTGTATTGCCTGCCTCACCGACAGAACAGACCATTGCCTTAACCGGCTTACTGTAATATCCGTCGTCCCCGACCGCATATATAGTTACCACATTCATTGTCTTATTCACTTTAATACAGTAAGGCAGCCCCGTATCCTTCAGGTCACTTCCGTTATATACCGTTTCATCTGGTATTAAATCCGTACTGCTTCCCTGTGTGCCGCCTACACGGATTAATTCTCCATTATATTGACCCAAATCCTTGCTTTCCTTATAATACCCTACCATAGTCGCTCTGCCGTCATACTGTTCTGCAGCCACAATCAGCAGCAGGCTGATGATAAACATAACCGGAACTCCGGACAACCAAAATTTATATTTCATACGTACTTCCTTCTCACTCCTGTAGCCGGTATCCTGCTCTGGATAAATTGTTACACTAGTCTTCATTATTCCATAAATTCACGCAACTGTCAACAAATCATCAACTGTTGTCAGGGCAATCGCTTAATATTTTTTATCGCTATCAAAGTTTCGATAAATAAATTTCTGTGCTCTGGCTTGTTTCTTACATTTTCTGCCATGAGAATATATCTGCTTGGTTTTTATCTTTGCGAATTGTCCGAAACCAAAATGTCTCTGCCTCTGCTCGAAACCTACGGCTTTCAGAGAAACTTATGCCCTGCGTTCCGTATGGTTTATTTGCGT
>JAMPAW010000072.1 GCA_023666975.1 Clostridium sp. | reverse complement strand
CAGAAAAACTGAAAACAGTGACAATAGAAGATGGGATGGAAACGATTCCCAATAACCTTTGTTATAATAGTTATATAACGAATGTAGAAATCCCAGAATCAGTAACGAAGATAGGGGACGAGGTGTTTAAAGGTTGCAGTGTATTAAAAAGTGTAGTTTTGCCGGAAAGTTTGAAAACGATAGGAGGTTCCGCATTTTCCGGCTGTGTGAAGCTTGAAAGTGTCAATGTACCTAAGACAGTATCGGAAATAGGAGGTTATGCATTTTCTGGTTGCAGTAGTTTAACAGATGTGGTGTTTAATGAAAACAGTAAAACAGGGTTTACGCTGACGATAGGAGCTTCTGCATTTTCCGGCTGCAAAGAAATGGAAAGATTAAATCTGACGTCGAATGTCATCTTGCTTGGAAATTCTGCATTTTCAGGCTGTATCGGATTGGAAAGTGTAAGTCTGCCGGAAAATATTACAGTTATAGGGGACTATGCATTTTCGGGTTGTAGTGCATTGGTGAATCTGACACTGCCATCAAATTTGGAAAGAATAGGGTATAGAATTATAGAAAATACGAAAATAACCAATATATTGATTCCGAATACAGTGACAATTTGTGATACACAGAACTATTATTCTTCTGCCACTGGTCAAGGAGCACCATTTACAGGAGCAGAAAAACTGAAAACAGTGACAATAGAAGATGGGATGGAAACGATTCCCAATAATCTTTGTTATAATAGTTATATAACGAATGTAGAAATCCCAGAATCAGTCAAGAAAATAGGACACTATGCATTTTCTGGCTGCTCCAAGTTAGAAAAGGCCATCATCTATCCATGGGTAACAGAAGGGAATATTGGTGCATCTGCCTTTAACGGTTGCGAAAACCTTACAATTTATGGCGCAGCAGATTCCTATGCTCAGACCTATGCAAATGAAAACAATATTCCATTTAAAAGTATTGCTATTGAACATTTTACACAGGTGGGAACCCTGACGAAAGTAGATGCCGGAAATGGCCTTATTGGAATTGATGATAAGGAATACCCCGTGTCCGCTTCCCTTGATCTGTCGAAAGCAGAAGAAGTTTTTAAGGATTACCGTAACAAGATTGTAATTTGCGAAATTCATAATGGGGAAGCTGCTAAAATGTGGGCGGCAAATGACGTCATGGAATTGAAGGTGTCTATAACAAACCCATATGCGCTGACGGCGGAATATAAGACATCAACGAAGTTTATCTATGCAGACAGGGCAATGTCGCAGGACTGCCTTGATATCCGGGTGAAGCTAAGTTATGAGATGACAGGAGACTGTCCGTATACGACAAACGATTTAGAGGGCTTAGAGGAACTGAAAGTTACGTTAGACCGGTTCCGCCTTACATTAGATGGCGAAGGCATGACCTTGGAACCGCATTCCACGCTTGATGGAAGGCAGGCGGTAAAGGGGAGTACACAGAATCCTATTGAGATTGTACCGGGAGATCCGGTTACATATGATTTTTCTGTGAATATCAGCCCGCTGTATGCTCCGTCCGCAGTAAAGACAGAAGCGGCATTGATTGGGGAGGTTATGTATCACGGCGAATCTTCCTATGTACGGACTGGGAAGGACTATACGGTTTATGTACATAATCAGGACTTGGAACAGGCTGAGAGGGAAGAGCGGAAAAAGAACAATCAAGTTGCCAGCAATGTGGGAAGTGCCGCTGCAAAAGTGAAAGCAAATATGGTATCGCTTGTGGCATTTGAAATCAATGATTATTTGTCTGCAAAACAGGAAGAGGAAATGCGCAATATTTTGAGTATGTGGATTGCGGAGGCAATGGTGAGCGGGGATATCAGTTACAGCCAGCAAAGCAGTGAACTTCGGGATAAATTGCTGGATAAGCTTGGCGTGAACCGAAAATCTACGCTGTTTGGAGCAAGCACGTCCATGACGATGAAGATTAAGGCAAATACGGCAAAGGGCTGGAAAATTTTCCGCTTTAATGTCAAGCTCTCAGGATATGGATTAGGAACGGGAAATGTATTTGGTTCATGGGGAAGCCTGACATATGACATATTAGATGAAAATGAAAAAAAGGTGGAATACAGCGGAATAGGCGGAGCGACTGGTGTCAATATGGGAGCATTTACAGACAGCGTTTCAGAGCTGCTGGAATCGGAGGGACGGGCCGCCTTTAATTTAGGATATGGAAATGATGCAAACCGGGCGGCAGAAATGATTATTAATAAAAGTATTCTGGAGGTTATCAATGATAAGTATGGTTCTTTTGCAGATGGAATGTTTACGCTTATGATAGCCCCGGTGAAGCAGTATAGAAAAGAGGTATCTGTATCCCGTTCACGCAATACCCGTTCGGCAGTTTCGGCTTTTTCGGTTGTAAACAAAGTGGGGGCAGTGGAAGAAGAGATACCGGATTTTAGTATCGTTAGCGAAGATGGTGAAATTTTGGCAGCTTATCAGAATGGCGTGATGGATGATCAGTATGGCAGCATTTTCATGTATGAAGAAGAAGGGGTTATGCATATCTCATTGGGGGCAGAGAATTGTTTTATAGAGTTTAAAGGTGATAATGCCGGGACGGTAAATGTGACTGTGGAGGAGATGGCAGATGATGAGATAAGGCGGACGATTTCCTATGATGTGGTTCCGCTGAATGAAGGGGCGAAATTGTTTATTCCTGAGTACAATGGGATGCAGTTATATGATATGACAACAGCATCAGGTGAAAGTATTGATCCGGATATGGATACGTTGTTAGAAAATGCAGAGTCGGATGTCCGGGTGCGTGGAATTTCGTTCGGTGAAGAACCGATTGTGACGTATGTCGGTGCTAACTGCGCAGTGATACCGGATTTTAAGCCGGCAAATGCGACAAACCGGCGGATTCTTTACACGGTTTCAGATGAAGCACTCGCCACGGTTTCTTTGGACGGAACGCTGACCGGTCTGGCAGAGGGCGAGGTGGAAGTGACGGCGGAATCGGCGGATGGTGCTTATACGGCGGTCTGTACGGTAGTGATTCAGGCAGCAGACATGAACCCGGATAAAGCGGAACCAAATGAGCCAATTCAGGATAGCCAGGGCGCAGGCGGGAATACGGCGGACAAGATAAGAGGAGAGAAAGTAGCCAATATTAGCCTTTCCGCCATCTCCAAAAAGATTGCCGCTGGCAGGAAAGTTACTTTATCAGCAGTTGTTTTGCCGGAGCAGGCAGAGAATAAAACCCTAATCTGGTCAAGCAGTAATCCGAAATATGCAACCGTAAGCCCGTCAGGGGTAGTGGCAACCAAGAAAGCAGGCGCAGGAAAAACGGTTACCATCACTGCCAAAGCGGCAGATGAGAGCGGGGTAACGGCAAAATATAAGATTAAAATTGTCAAACATGCAGTAAAGCGTATTTCCCTGAAGGTAAAGAGTAAAACCGTTGCAGCCGGTAAAAAAATCAATGTAAAAGCAGTGGTGAAAACCACTGGAAAGACTGCAAATAAAACACTTGTATGGACATCAAGCAACCCGAAATATGCGGCAGTGAATAAGAAAGGGAAGGTCACCACAAAAAAAGCCGGGAAGGGAAAAACGGTTACGATTACCGCCAAGGCAACGGATGGAACCGGAAAGAAGGCAAAAGTTAAACTCAAAATAAAATGATGTATTGATAAAGTAAGAGGATAGAATTTTGCCCTTGAAACAAAAGCGAAAATATGATATAGTGTAGATACGAAAAGAGGAAACAACCGCCCACAAGGTGGGTTGACCCAAAATGTGAAATAGAAAAATCCACCCCACTACCGGTCAAAGTTTAGGGGTGGTTTTTCTATGTACGGTTACTTACAAAACGTAAAAACGAATGTAAGCAATGCCAAAAGGAATAACCCAAAGGTCATTAAATCCTTAAAATCAAAATTGTTGTTATTTTGATTCTTCATAGGCATCACCCCCATTCTGTAAAAAATGAGAGGTCAGCCCACCCTGCAACACGGTTGTCCTTGTGGAGTATTCTACCATAGAGCATGAGTAAAGACAATCATAATTCGTAAAAATTTACCTAAAAAGCACATAGAGGTAAGAATATTTTTCCTGATAATGCATCTGTAAAGTCATATAATCCTTCACCGCTCCGTTCCGCGCTTAACAAACGTCCGCTGTACGCTTTACCTTGTTCCCATTATACAAAAAACTCCCCCGGTTACAACAAAATTTGCATAAAAATGGTTGCAATATACCCCCAAGGGGTATATAATAGTCGTGAGCCGGCAGAAAGGTATTCTGTCACAGCATAGATTTCAACGATAGCAGGGAATAATATAACAATGATGAGGTGATGATATGAGCAAGGAACAGGAAGAATGCTGCTGTAACCGCAAAAAGGAACGCTCGCAGGAGGAATATAAAGGTTTGATTCACCGGTTGAACCGGATTGAGGGACAGGTGCGCGGCATTCGCCGCATGGTGGAGGAAAGTGCTTATTGTACGGATATTTTAGTGCAGTCAGCCGCAGTGACGGCAGCGATAAATGCGTTTAATAAAGAATTGCTTGCTAATCATATCCGTACCTGTGTTGTGGACGACATACGGGACGGCAGGGAAGAGACGATAGAAGAATTGTTAAATACGATACAGAAGATGCTGAAGTAGACGGGCAGGTAAGGAGTTGAGTGGATATGGAGCAATATAATATAACGGGTATGAGCTGTGCGGCCTGCAGTGCCAGAGTGGAGAAAGCCGTGTTAAAGGTAGAGGGAGTGAGCTCCTGCTCGGTAAGTCTTTTGACAAATTCGATGGGGGTACAGGGAACTGCCGGTGCGGCGCAGATTATTAAGGCTGTGGAGGAGGCAGGATACGGGGCGTCGCTGAAAGGAGATTCCGGCAGGCCTGCCGCCGTAGAAGATGATTACGAGGAGGCGTTGAAGGATCGGGAAACGCCTGTGTTAAAGAGGAGGCTTGTGTCATCTATCGTTTTTTTGCTTGTGCTGATGTATTTTTCCATGGGGCATACGATGTGGAACTGGCCGCTGCCGTCTTTTTTTGAAGGCAATCCTGTTGCCATAGGGCTGATACAGCTTCTGCTGACGGTTGCCGTTATGGTAATCAATCAGAAATTCTTTGTCAACGGGTTCAAAAGCCTGCTTCACCGTGCGCCGAATATGGATGCGCTGGTTGCACTGGGTGCGGGTGCCGCTTTTGTCTACAGCACTTATGCACTGTTTGCGATGACTGACGCACAGGTTAAAGGCAATGCGGACGCAGTGATGGCATATCTGCATGAATTCTATTTTGAATCGGCGGCAACGATTTTAGCCCTGATTACCGTCGGGAAAATGCTGGAAGCACATTCTAAGGGAAAGACAACAGATGCGTTAAAGGGTTTGATGAAACTGGCGCCTAAGACAGCGGTAATCCTTAAGGACGGCAGGGAGACGCAGGTTCCGATTGGACAGGTGAAGAAGGGTGATATTTTTGTGGTTCGTCCTGGTGAGAGTATTCCTGTGGACGGAGTGATATTAGAGGGCAGTAGTGCAGTGAATGAATCGGCATTAACAGGAGAAAGTATTCCTGTGGATAAGGCAGAAGGAGACTTTGTGTCGGCGGCTACAGTGAATCAGTCCGGTTTTCTGAAATGTCAGGCAGACAGGGTAGGGGAGGATACCACGCTGTCGCAGATTATCCAGATGGTCAGCGATGCGGCGGCGACCAAGGCACCGATTGCCAAGGTCGCAGATACGGTGTCAGGCGTATTTGTTCCAGCTGTGATTACCATTGCGGTTATTACCGTTGTTGTCTGGCTGCTGCTGGGGCAGAGTATTGGATTTGCGCTGGCGAGGGGGATTTCCGTACTGGTTATCAGCTGCCCGTGTGCACTGGGGCTGGCAACGCCGGTTGCCATTATGGTCGGCAATGGCATGGGAGCCAAAAACGGGATTATGTTTAAGACGGCAGCATCGCTTGAGGAAGCCGGCAAAATGCAGATTGTTGCACTGGATAAGACCGGAACGATCACCAGCGGCGAGCCTAAGGTGACGGATATTATTGCGGAGGATATGCCGGAGGAGGAACTGCTTAGGCTGGCATATTTCTTGGAATACAGGAGTGAACACCCGCTGGCAAAGGCGGTTATCGACTATGTCGAGGCAGAAATGAAGATAAAACCGGAAGAGGTATCTGATTTTACGGCTCTGCCGGGCAACGGGCTTTCGGCTGTGTGGAAAGGAAAAACATTAATCGGCGGCAGCTTTCAGTTTATCCGTTCAAAAGCGGAGATTACCGATAAGATACAGCGACAGTCCGAACAACTGTCAGAGGAGGGAAAGACACCGTTATTTTTTGCGGTAGACGGCAAACTGGCCGGAATTATTGCAGTTGCCGATGTGATAAAGGAAGAGAGCCCGCAGGCGATAACTGAACTGAAAAATATGGGAATCCATGTGGTTATGCTGACCGGAGATAATGAGAGAACCGCAAAAGCGATTGGCCGGCAGGCGGGGGTAGATGAAGTGATTGCAGGTGTCCTGCCGGAAGGGAAGGAGAGTGTAATCCGTACATTGAAGGAAAAGGGCAGGGTTGCCATGGTGGGAGACGGAATCAATGATGCTCCGGCTCTGACAAGGGCGGATATCGGCATAGCCATTGGTGCAGGAACCGATATTGCCATTGATGCGGCAGACGTTGTGCTGATGAAAAGTAAGCTGGTCGATGTGCCGGCAGCGATCCGTTTGAGCCGTGCAACGCTTAAGAATATTCACCTGAATCTTTTCTGGGCATTTATTTACAATGTCATCGGGATTCCGCTGGCAGCGGGAGTGTGGATTCCGCTGTTTGGCTGGCAGTTAAATCCGATGTTTGGTGCGGCGGCGATGAGCCTGTCCAGCTTCTGCGTAGTGACAAATGCGCTGCGGCTGAATTGGTGCAAGGTATATGATGCGGCACGGGATAAGCGGATAAAGCAGAGCAAAGACGGTATACAATCTGTGGCGTTTTCCGAACAGGAAAATGCGGCAGATAGTAAAATAAATCAAAATAAGAAAATGGAGGATGCAACCATGGAAAAGACAATGAAAATCGAAGGAATGATGTGTGGGCACTGCGAGGCTAATGTGAAGAGCGCTTTAGAGGCGTTAGAGGGCGTGACGGAGGCCGTGGTAAGCCATGAAAAGGGAACTGCCGTGGTAAAGCTCTCAGCGGACGTTGCCAATGAACTGTTAAAGAAGACGGTTGAGGATAAGGACTATACTGTTGTTTCAGTGGAATAACCGGATATCTGCCGGTCCTGCGTGCGCGAACGATTGTTAAAGAAAAGCAGACAATTCGCATTGTCTGCCCGTGGAAAAAGGAATAGGATAATACTAACGAACAAAAGAAAGGTGGAGAACCAATGAGGGTGTCTGATTATTTGTTATGTATTTATCCGATTGTCATCATGGGAATATTGCTGTTTCGCGCACAAAGTACAGGAAAGGGGAAGTTTCGGGAGGAATTTTGGGGCCGCAGCGATGCAAAGGCTTTGCAGAGTGCGGCTACCTTGTTTATCATTTTGCACCATTTGGTGCAGAGCGTAACGGATTACGGCGCACTGGACAAGGGGCCGGTTACGGTATTTGCATTTGCCGGTATTCTGTTTACTGCTGTGTTCTTTTTCTTTTCGGGGTACGGGTTGGTGACCAGTCTGTACACGAAACCGGATTATTTGGACGGATTTCTCAGAAAAAGAGTGATGTCTGTGCTGATTCCCTTTCTGCTGACGAATATCATTTACACGTTTACTGTCGGCGTTGATTCCGAGAGAATCGGTGATGCACTAGATGTATTTACTTCCGTTTTGGGAATAACACTGATCAATACCAATGCATGGTTTATCGTTGAAATTCTGATCTTATATTTTGCTTTTTATCTGTCTTTTAAGCAGATAAAAAAGGAAAAAAATTCTTTTGCCATAATGGGTTTGGTTGTTGCCGGCATGGTTATGGTGAGCCTGTTTTTGGGGCATGACCATACAAGGGTGAACGGACATTGGTTTCAGGGAGAGTGGTGGTATAACACTACAGTCCTGTTTTTTATCGGCATGCTCACCGCCAAATACAAAAGCCGTGTTGCCGGATTCATGAAGAAGAACGATAAGTGGCTGTTTCCAGTCTCGCTGGCTGTTTTTCTGTTTTTTCTCCTGCTGGCGATAGCCGTGGCAGAACTTGGCGGATATTATCAGGAATGGGAGGGACATGCGGGATATGCGGAAAAGGCAGTTTCTCTGATTGCGCAGCTTCCTGTGTGCATAGTGTTTATTGTCATTCTTTTGCTGGTCAATATGAAATTCCAATTCGGCAACCGTGTGCTGCTGTTTTTGGAAGGCATTAGTCTGGAGCTTTATCTGGTACATGACCTGTTTAAAATTATGCTCTCGACGGTTTTTACTTTTCCCGATGTCTTATTTTTTCTTTTGGTGTATGTGTGCTCGGTACTGCTGGCATTTGGCCTTTCCAAAATCCACCGGCTGCTGTTTGAACGCTGGATAACCTATAAAGCCACTACCAATTATGCGGTATTAATAGATGAGGCGAGGGTCAGGGCATTTGCCCTTCAGCGCAAAGTAAGAATCGTGTATACGCTCTATGCTTTTTGTGTGCTGATGACCGTAATATTGACCATAATCAAAGGATACCGGAACTATATCTGGCCTGTGCAAAATTACAAGGAAGAAGTGGAAATCCTTCCGACTGTGCAGATTGGCAGTCAAATCCTGTTCGGAGCATATGAAATGGATAATTTCCAGAGCGGAAAAGAGCGGATTTCTTGGCGTGTCATCGATGTACAGGAGGGCAGGGCGCTGCTGGTAAGCCAGCAGGGACTGACCGGCTGCTATTATCATGCGCATCATACGGATACCAGCTGGAATAGTTCCACGATAAGAGAACTGTTGAATGAAGAGTTTTATGAAGAAGCATTTTGCAGGCAGGAGAGGGAATTGATTGTGCAAAATGCGGAGACGGGGGATAACGTATTTTTGTTATCGGCAGAAGAAGCCCTGCGCTATTTTGAGGATAATGAAGACAGGCTTTTAGAGGCTACACAGAATGCTTTGGGCGAGGGAATCAACCAGAATCGCAGAAATGACTGCAGCTGGTGGTGGCTTCGGGATACCGGCGGAGATGCGAAGAAAGCTGCCGTGGTGACAATGTTTGGAGAGATAGACTTAATTGGAGAGCATGTTAACGCGGCAAGCGGAGGGGTGCGTCCGGCAGTTTGGGTGGATATTCGATAGGAAAAGGAGAGGCTTAGCATGGCGGACATCAGAAACGACCGTTCAGAATGTTTACATTATGATAATCCGGATTTTCATGTCCAATTCAGGAAAAATATCATCAATGCAGATGCAATTTTGGATATTTCGATACATTGGCATGATGAGGTAGAGTTTATCTATGTGATAGAGGGAAGCATACGGTATCAGCTGCAGGATAAAATCGTTCAGATCAAAGCTGGGGAAGGCATTTTTGTGAATTCCCGTCAGCTTCATCTGATTGTTTCCAACCACTGTGATGTTATACTGTATTGCCTTATCTTTCACCCGACGATTCTGTGTGCTTCCAACAGCGTGGCAGAGAAATTTGTTTCACCAATTGTCTGCAATGACAGTCTTTCCCACATCATGCTTTCCAGTAGTGTGGCATGGCAGGAGAAAATATTGAAGAGCATTGAAGAGATATATGGGGTGTTGGGAGCTGATACGGAAGAGTTAGGGGTGATGAGGCTGATATATTCTATCTGGGAAACCCTGAGCGGCAATATTGTCTGCTATCCCGATACGGATAATGGGGTCAACCGGGATCTCGCTCTGGTAAAAGAGATGATTTCCTATATTCACCAGCACTACACAGAACGGGTGACGATAAAGCAGCTATGTGAAGTTGGGTGGATTGGCAAGACAAAATGTACCTCCTTGTTTGACCGCTATGTCAATATGACGCCGATGCAGTATGTGAAGAACTACCGCATTGAGAGGAGTATTAAGCTGTTGAGAGAAACGGATAGACGGATAACGGAAATTGCATATGATGTCGGTTTTTCGGAGGGTAGTTATTTTTCGGAGAGCTTTCGACAGGTCATGGGTGTCAGCCCGCAGCAATTCCGGTTAATGGATAAGAAAAGAGAAATTTGGTAAAATAATTCTTGAAAAGCCAATGAACCTAAGGTATCATAGAATTAGCACATCATGAGCCGGATATTTGATTTGTGTGGAAGGCTTACTGATTATGATGGGAGGTATCTTATGGAGTCAAGCGGAATAAAGGTGTACAACAATAGTGAGATGTTAGCATGGGTGGGGAATTTTGCGGACCGCATGAGTGTGAGTCCGGAGAAAATAAAAATGCTGAATATCTGTGGTAAGAAGAAAAATGTGCTCCCAACCATTGAGACGCACAAACGTGTGATGATCTTTGCAGATGAGAGCCAGCCGGATTTGTTCTATGAATTATGGGAGGGCGGATACGGCGACTATGACATGTGGATTGGCAGGGGTGTCAGTGAAGGAAATGATGTAGAAACCTGTAAAGTTAAGGAATTTATGGACAAGAAAATAACGGAGCCGCTGGTGATTTTTATTATCAATGAGAATACAAGGGAGGCTTCGCGGTACGGAATCCGCAATGAGTTCTTTTCAAGGGGGTCCGTCAATTATGTCGGCCATGAGATACGGGCAGTCATTATGAATATGCTCTCATGTGATGTGGGAGATACGATCTGCATTGTAAGCGGAGAGAGCATTGCCATTGAAGCGGCGATTGAGGCGAGTGAGGGAACGATTATCGCCGTAGAACCGGACGCAAGGGATATGCGTTCAATGCAGGATAATGTCAGCAAATTCGGCGTACACAATATAGAAATTATTTCCAATGTTACGCCGGAAAACATGAAACAGGTTCCAAAGCCGAGACTGGCATTTATTGTCGCCTCCGAACGGCTGGAAGAGGAGATAAAGGTGCTGCTGCAGGTCAATCCGCAATGCCAGTTTATCATTTACACGCTGGAACTGGATATGGTAGTCAGCATTAAGAACATTTTTGATAAATATAATATTCAGGGAACTGAGGTACTGCAGATTGCAATATCCAAGAGCGATAAGCGAAGCGTAATGGTAGCGCAGCCTTCTCCGTGGATGATTTCGGGAGAGGCGAGGTAAGAGAGGAGACAGATAATGAAAACGGACATCAAAAAATTTCTAATGTGTTTTAGCCTGGTGATGATGATGGGCTTGATGTGTGGCTGTGGAAATGGTGAGCGGGTCAAGACGATGGAGGAGCAGGCTTTAGGACAGAAGGAAAAAGCGGAGGATGTAGTTGACGAGATTAATACGCAGACAAATCAGCTGCAGCAGGATGCAGACAGTATTGGCGAAGAATAACCTTTATATGGCAGACGGATTTTGCGTATAATATGTTTACATACCGGTTATACTGGATAAGAGGAAGGTGTTATCGAAGGATGACACCTTTTTTGTGCGTACAGGGCTTAATTGCTCTGGCCGTTATCAATATAGTGGAATTGAGGTGAAGGAAGATGGCAGCAGAATTACAGGTGGGAAAGCAGAGCCTGAACTTTGACAAACCGGTATATATTATGTCTGCAGCGAGTATTGTGGGTCCTAAGGAGGGAGAAGGACCGCTTAGGGATACGTTTGATGAAATTGTTGAAGACCCTACCTTTGGAAAAGACTCATGGGAAGAGGGCGAGAGTGAAATGATGAGGCAGACCTCGTTGCTGGCACTTAGAAAAGCCAAACTTAAAGCGGATGATGTCCGTTATTTATTTGCAGGAGATTTGCTGGGGCAGCTTATTGCAACGACGTTTGGGCTGATGGAATTTGATATTCCGCTGTTCGGGTTGTATGGTGCCTGCTCTACAATGGGAGAGGCTCTGGCACTTGGGTCCATGACGGTCCATGCGGGATATGCAGATACAGTTTTGGCAGTTGCGTCCAGCCATTTTGGCGGGGCGGAAAAACAGTTTCGTTTTCCACTGGAGTATGGGAATCAGAGACCAATGTCTTCGACATGGACCGTGACGGGCTGCGGGGCATTTGTGTTGTCCAAGGATTACGGTGATATACAGATTTCCGGTATTACGACAGGTAAGGTAGTGGATTACGGTGTAAAGGATTCCCTGAATATGGGGGCTTGTATGGCACCGGCAGCAGCAGATGTGATTTACCAGCATTTAAAGGATTTTGACCGGCAGCCGGATTATTTTGATTACATTGTAACGGGTGATTTGGGAATAGTTGGACATGAAATATTATGTAAACTTATGAAGGATCAGGGATACGATATTAGCAAAGTGCATATGGATTGCGGTATGGAAATTTTTGATGACCCGGAGCAGGACACACATGCCGGGGGGTCCGGATGTGGGTGTTCGGCGGTCACGCTGGCCGGAAAGCTGTTAAATGATATCAGGCAGGGAGAAATAGAGCGGATTTTATTTGTTCCGACCGGTGCGCTGTTATCTACGGTAAGTTTTAATGAAGGACAGTCCGTTCCGGGAATTGCTCATGCCGTGGTGATAGAAAAAAGAAAAGAAATGTAAAGGAGAAAATATGGATTATATTAAGGCATTTATCATAGGCGGATTAATCTGCGTAGCAGCGCAGATTCTAATGGAGAAAACAAAATTAATGCCGGGACGGATTATGGTTATTCTCGTATGTACCGGAGCAATTCTGGGCGCATTGCAGATTTATGAGCCGTTTTTGGATTTTGCGGGAAGTGGCGCTTCTGTACCGCTGACCGGTTTTGGATATAATCTTTGGAAAGGAGTAAAGGAGGCCATTGACAGTGACGGATTTATCGGGTTATTCCGCGGCGGGTTTAAAATGGCGGCGGTAGGAACTTCGGCAGCGTTGATTTTTGCTTATGTGGCTTCTTTAATTTTCCAGCCGAAAATGACAAAGTAATAGTGCATCGCTAACAGGATATATATCCACAAAAAATCTGCCGTAGGTAGGATATACTATACGGCAGATTTTCATGTGTTTATTCCCGTGAGCAATAAGCCAAGTGCCTTGCTTGCACGAGCATTTGGCGAATGCTGCGAGGGTCAATACCCCGCTGCTTGCAGTGCTTCAAACTCTATGCTCCGTTGCTTGTAGCGGGGTTATTGACTTTATATTTTGTGTATAAGGAAAGAGAAAGCCTGCAGGGTAAGCCGGGCCAGAATTTGCTTCAGCCTGCCGGAATCTGCGTTATTACTGCCGTCCTGATTTTGGGTGTCGTTGCTTGGCGGCGGGGTGGGGTTTTCCTCAACAGCCACAAAGGTAGCGACAACCGAGTGATTGCTGTTAATATTTTCAAAGGTATAAGAGGCAATGGCACCCTGTGCAATTCCGTCCACGGTGACATTTGACAATACATATCCGGCATTGGCAGTGAACGTTAAAGTGACAGATTCACCGGCTCTGGCACTGGTCGGCCCGGATATAACCCCTTCACCGTCAACGATTGTGGATATCGTATAGGTGCCTTCGGTATTTTCAGAGTCGTCTTCCTCCTCGTCATCTTTCAATGTTTCCTCAGTATGGAGAGGGCAGTTGGTTTCGGTAAAGTCATTCGGCAGGTCAAAGTCGGCATCGGTTAAAGTGATTTCACCGTCGTCGTCGACCGTATAATGGTATTTGGTCGTCTTAGGACAATATTCCGTGGCCTTGTAATGGCTCTTGTCGCAGATTTCCACCGTCTGGTGAAGCTCGCAGGTCTTAGTCGGTACACTGTCCTTTTCAAAGTATTCGGTAATGGTGGTGGAGCATTGTCCCTTTGCCGGCAGCATTCCGGAGGTGGAGCAGACCTGAGCCGTGACAATATTGCTTGGTTTTTCAAAGCTGGCAGATGTGTCCTGTCCCTCGGCAGCGACGATTTCGTCCATGATTTTGCGCCAGATGACTTTGTGGAAATTATTATTCGAGAAATCCGTGTTGGAGTCATATCCCATCCAGATTCCTGCAGTATAGTATGGTGTAGATCCGCAGAACCAGTAATCATAGTTGCTGGAGGTGGTTCCTGTTTTGCCGGCAACGACCATGCCGCTGGTGAGCCGGGCAGTGGTTCCGGTGCCGGAGGTAACGACATCCTGCATTGCACTATTGATAAGCCATGCAGTAGTTTCCTTCATTACCTGTTTGGTTTCCGGTGTGTTGTCGATTAATACATTGCCGTCGTGGTCCAGCACTTTTGTGTAAAAGGTAGGTTCTACATAAGTTCCGGAGTTTGCGATGGAGGCATAGGCACCGGTCAGCTCTAAGTTGGTCACACCCTCCGTCAGTCCACCCAGACACATCGATTCGTTAATATCATTTTCGGCGATACCGTTGACGGATGTCTCACCGTTCTTCAATGTAGAGATTCCCATATTGCACAGATAATCATATCCTACCTGTGGGGTAACGTCCTGAAAACATTTTACGGTAATGATATTCATCGAATCCTTAATGGCTGTCCGAATAGTCTGCTGGCCGCGGTAGCCGCTGTACCAGTTTTTGATCGGTGTGCCGTTGCTGTAGTCCGTCGGCTCGTCCATATAGCTGGTAGCCAGTGTCATACCGGAGGTATCCAGTGCCGGTACATAAGCGGCCAGCACCTTAAAGGTGGAGCCGGGCTGACGTTTGGAATCGGTAGCCCGGTTGAGGGTTAGGTTGCCGTTTTTGTCTCCGCGTCCACCGCAGACTGCTTTGACGTAACCGGTTGACTGGTCCATGATAACGAAAGATGCCTGTGGCTGGATTGTTGTGGAAAATGACTCTGCTAATTCCTGATAGCCGGTTTCTTCCATAACGTGTATTTTGTATTCGTCCGCCGCAGCCCTGGCGGTATCTTCACTGGAATAAATCAGATTATATTTGGGATTCTGTGTCTTTTCCTGATAATATGCCAGCAGATGGTTGCTGGAGTAATTGTGCAAATCACCATTTTTGGGGTCGGTCAGGGTCAGCGCATAATTGAGCGCTACGCTGGTTCCGGCCGGATAGTTGTCCGGATTATTAATCTGGTCGTCGCAGATTTGCTGGATTTGTTTGTCCTGATTAATGTAAATGCTGAGCCCGCCGGAATAAATGGCATTATAAGCCTGTGTTTCCGTATAATGCAATTCTTCTACCAACTGATTGGTCAGCGTATTAATTACCGTGTCAATATAGTACGAATTATATGTTTTGGCCGTTTTATCATCATCATTTTTGTTCAGGGAGATTCTGGCATATACATCGTCGGTCATTGCCTTATCATATTCACTCTGCGTAATCATTTGCTGCTCCAGCATTTTCTGGAGAACGATGTTTTTGCGCTTTTGGTTATTCTCCGGAAAAAGAACAGGGTCGTATTCCGTAGGACTCTGTGTTATGGCGGCAATAACCGCACATTCGGACAGCGTTAATTCGTTGAGGTTTTCTTTGCCGAAATAGGTCTCTGAAGCTGTCTGGATTCCGTTGGCACCCTCACCCAGATAGATGGCGTTGAGATACAGCTCCAGAATATCGGTTTTGTCTATCT
>JAMPAW010000071.1 GCA_023666975.1 Clostridium sp. | reverse complement strand
ATAATGAATTATCATATGCAGGCGTTATTTTTATGTTCATGGGACGAACGGAGATGAATGAGGACAACAAACGAGGGGGAGAGCAATGAAATGTAAATATTGCGGAGCAGAGATTAAAGAGGGAAGCTGGGTTTGTGAATACTGTGACTCGGAAGTAGAGAGGGATGTACAACAGACGCAGACAATCATTATTGAAGAAAAGAGTCCGTCAAAAGGAATCGCAAAAGTAATCGGTAAGGTAATTATTGCCTTGGCATGTATCTGGGGAGTGGTCATGGTTATTTCACTGGTTATTATGCTCAATAGTGATACATTTAAAACGATTAGCAAATATTCGTCAGGGATAGATACCGTGGACGAAATACCGGCAAATGAAACAGGGCTGACCGCTCAGATTATCAGCTGTGACAGAAACGGTGCTGCTTCGATAGAATACAAAAATCATACATATGATAACGTGCAAATTTTAGACGAAGAATTGATTGAATGGCTGAACGAAACGGGAAAAAGCATTAACTCTGTTGAAATCTGCTTTTCTACGGACGAAAAAGGCGATATCCGTGAGCTGGGGCTTCTTTCAGCAAACTTTTTTGTTATCGCAGAGGAGGGAACACGCTACACGGCCATTCGGGAGGAGAATTTGATTACCTTTTCCTCTGGGATTCCGTTAGAGACAGGGTGCTGTTATGGTGGATATTTTTCGTATCCGGATACGCATTTATATCAGGGGGAAGAGAAAAACGTATTGAGCATAAGCTATATGGACCCTGAATGTGCGGATAAGCAGGAGGTAATCCGGCAGGAATACTATACGGGAGAGGATATTTGTATCTATCAGATTTTGGTGGAGGAGAAATGGTATTATTGCAGCAGGGAAACTTACGATGACATTCAGGTGGGTGATTTATTAAACGGATATGAATTCTGTGAAGAACAGGGAATGGCATTTATTGCCGTGAAATAGAATATAGTGAATGATGTATAGAGAAGAATAAGGAGGAAGACAGAGTATGAGTACGCAGGTTACCGTCAAAGCATTATACACGTTGGAGGAGACGCTGGCAAAGCCGCTGCTGGAGGGAGTGACTTATCCGTGGGAGGCGCTTCCCCAAATCGGGGATTTCATCAGGGAGCTTGGGAAGACACTTCCGGCTGACCTTTACGAGCAACGGGAGGAGAATGTGTGGATTGCGAAGTCGGCAAAAATATATCCCAATAATTATATTGCGGGACCATGTATTATCGGAGAGCGCACGGAGGTAAGACCGGGGGCTTTTATTCGCGGAAATGCACTGGTCGGTAATGATTGTGTGGTGGGAAATTCCACGGAGCTGAAAAATGTGATTTTATTTAATCATGTACAGGTGCCTCACTATAATTATGTAGGGGATTCGATACTGGGTTTTTATTCCCATATGGGAGCCGGTTCGATTACCTCCAATGTGAAAGCGGACAAGACGATTGTGCACGTAAAAGGAGAGGATTACGATATCGATACCGGATTGAAAAAATTTGGAGCCATGCTTGGCGACCATGTGGAGATTGGCTGTAACTCCGTGCTCAATCCCGGTTCGGTTATCTGCGCATATGCCAATGTATATCCGGTGAGTATGGTGAGAGGAGTCGTTCCCGCGCAATCCATATACAAGAAAAAAGGAGATATTGTACCAAAGAAGTAGACAGCACACTAGTTGCACTTAATATTTGCCACAGGCAAATGTTTAGTGTAACTGCATATACTGCGGTGAATAATTGGAACTGGAAATTAATTTCGTTCGCAAGTATAAAAGGGGCACACTAAACGCTTAGTGTATGCCCCTTGTTTTTGTTTGCAAAAGAAATCTATTTCTTTTGTTTTGTGACATCGGCCTGCTCTAACGCATTTTTGATTGCCTGATTGAGGATGATGTAGGTATATTGGTTTTCCTTGGAGTAGGTGATATCGTCCACACTGTCTACGACAGAAATCTGGTTGTTGATTTCATTTAGTGCCGGCTCCAAAAGCGGATACATGGTGGTCACAGTCTCGTTCAGGTTTTCGATATTTACCCCGCTTACCGTATCTTCGTCTACCGTGACGGCAACATTCAGGGTACTTTCTCCGAGTGAAATGGTTGAGGAATATACGCCGGGGACATATTTGCTTGTCGTTTTGGTTTCATTGCCCTTGCTTTTACCAAACATATTGATTAGTAGTACGATGAACAGAATGCCCAGAACAAGAAAAATGCCAGTATAAATAATTTCTTTCGCTTTAATTACCACGATTTTTGTCTGTGAGCCCATAAAATTCCTCCCGCTGATTGTTACTATAATGATATGAGGCAAGTCGCTGATTTAGAACAAAAAAGTTAGTCTTGCCATGGGAGATGTTTTGCACAATGCAATATTGATGATCATGAAGAACTTGTATTTACCGGTAAAATCTTATAAACTGATAGAAAGGCAAATACAGGCAAACGCACATCATAATGAATATAACGAAAAGAGGAAGAATATGGCGATACAGTTTATTTTGGGGGCTGGCGGTACAGGGAAAACCAGCTATATGTTAGAGGAAATGATTGCAAAATCCATGGAAGAAGGGCACCCGCCGATTCTTTTTATTCTGCCAGAGCAGTCTAATATGGCAGCGGAGCAGGAAATGGTCTCAAGGCACCCGAAGGGTGGGACGATGGAAATAGCGATTGTCAGTTTTACGCGGCTGGCATTTCAGGTTTTTGACGAACTCGGTGTCCATACCAGAGATATTTTGGACGATTACGGAAAAAGTATGCTGGTAATGAAGCTGTTAAAAGAGCATGAGAAAGAGTTCGCATATTATGGCAGCATGGTCGGCAAGCAGGGGTTTGTGGAAGAAATGAAGTCCGTATTATCAGAATTTTTTCAATATCAGATTACCGAGGAGGTTTTATCCGAGGTGATTGCGGCGCTGAATCCGGAAAAAAGTCTGTATCATAAGCTGTCGGACTTACGGATTATCCTGCATGCGTTTAATGAAGAAATGGGAGACTCTTATATGGTGGCGGAGCAGCTGTTGTCACTGCTGGCGGAAACAGCAGAGGAGTCTAAGCTGCTGAGAAAAGCACATGTCTATTTTGATGGTTTTACCGGATTTACCGCTGTACAGTATGATGTGATTGAGGCGATGATAAAGGCAGGCTGCACCCTCTATTTTTCTTTTACTATAGATGAGGAGCTGTTTGCAAAAAATGATTATGCGGAGCATGAGTTGTTTGCATCCGGAAAAGAAACCATGAACAGATTATGTAAACTTGCTGAAAAGCATCAGGCAACGGTGCTTCCGCATGTTGCGATGAATACAAATTATCGCTTACAGCATAATCCTGAGCTTTGGCATATGGAGCGGCAGATATTCCGTTTTCCGGTAAAGGAGTGGCGGGAAGAACCCTCCGCTGTCCGTTTACTTGCGGCAAAAGATGTTAGGGAAGAGGCTCTGTTTGTGGCACAGACAATCAAGTATTATGTGATGAATCAGGGATACCATTATCGGGATTTTGCCGTGGTGACAGGGGATATTGAACAGCAGTCAGCCGTCTGGCAGCGTTGCATGGAACAAATGGAAGTGCCATATTTTCTGGATTACAGCGAAATGCTGTCACATAATCCGGTAGTGGAAATCGTGGCCATGGTTATGGAGCTGTTCCGTTGTGATTTTTCTTATGACGCTGTATTCGCTTTCTTAAAAAGCGGTTTTTTGGAGATACCGCCAGAACAAATTTATGTGCTGGAAAATTACTGTTTAAAATATGGGGTAAGGGGATATTCGTGGTGGTCACAGGCCTTTCGTGGTGGTATAAAGGGGCTGCATGATATTAACGAGACAAGAAAACAGTTTATGTCTGCCGTGGAAAAAATGGCTCCTGTTTTCCTGAAAAAGAGAGCTTACGCAAAAGACTATATTGTGGCATTGTATGATTTTATGTCAACCAATCAAATGGCGGAGCAGTTGATGAAAAAAAGTATGCGGCTGGAAGAAGAGGGGAAGCTCAGGGAGGCAAAAGCGTATGGAGGCGTCTATGAGAAATGGATTGCCGTATTGGATAAAACAATGGATATTCTGGGCGAAGAAGTAATAGAGCGGGATACGTTTATGGAAGTTTTGATGGCGGGGATATCCGATTTGCGATTAGGCGTGATTCCGTCCACGATTAATCAGGTAACGATCGGGGATATAGAGAGAACCCGCCTGCATCATGTGAAGGTTTTGTTCGTTGCGGGAGCAAATGACGGGCTGCTGCCAAAACCGGCAAAGGATAAGGGGATTTTGGCGGATAGGGACAGGAGGCAGCTAAAGGAGTATAGCCTGTCACTGGCACCGGACAGCAGGGAGGAGATGTATCTGCAGCAGTTTTATATGTATCTGCAGCTCAGTCAGCCGGATAAGGAGCTGTTTGTCTCTTATCGGCTGACTGACGACAAGGGTGCGGAACTGAGGCCCTCTTATTTTATCGGTAGAATGAAGCATATTTTCCCCAATTTAAAGTGCCAAAGAGCCAAAACGTATATGGAAAACTATCTGCCTGCTGCGCAGGGAGAACTGGCATCAAGGTTAGTCCAATGGCTTTTGTCGGATGGTGCAGATGACGGTTCCATTTACCGGGTGTTATGTGATGTAAATCCCCAGATGGCAGAGCGGATTTTGCAGGGATACCACTATGACAACCGGTCGGAAATTCTGGACAGGGCAATTGTCAGGAAGCTGTATGGAGCGCATATGGTGCATAGTGTATCCCGTCTGGAAACCTATGCCGGCTGTGCTTATCAGTTCTTTTTAAGATATGGCTTAGGACTTGCCCGAAGGGAAGAGTACAGGATTGAAGCGGCGGATATCGGAAGTATTCTCCACGGTGTCATGGAGGCATTTTTTACCGGAGTAAAAAACGGTGAGTTTGATCTGGACAGTATGACCCCGGAAGAGCGGGACCGGCGGGTGGAACAGATTACACTGCAGCAGGCGCAAAAAGAGAATGATACGATATTTGAGAGCAGCTACCGCAGCAGGCATCAGCTAGAGGTGCTGGTGCGGATTGCCAGACGGAGTATCGGCAATCTGTGCAGACACTTGGAACAGGGAAGCATGCAGCCTGCTTATTTTGAAAAATATTTTTCTCCAGAGGATAAATTAGATTATATTTGCATGGCGCTGTCGGAGGATATGCAGATGGAGCTTAAAGGCATTGTAGACCGTGTGGATATACGGGAACTGGACGATAAGGTTTATGTAAAGGTAATTGACTATAAATCGGGAGAGAAGGATATCGATTATGTGAAGATGTATGAGGGAAAGCAGCTGCAGCTTACCGTATATATGAGTGTAATGTGGGAACTTTTACAAAAACGGTATCCGGATAAGGAGATTATCCCTACAGGAATGTATTACTTCCGCATGCATGATTCTGTGGTCGAGGGGATTGATGAGGAGGAGCTGGACAGGCAACGGATTGCGAACAGCAGGCTGACGGGACTGGTGAATGAGCAGGAGGAGAGCCGGAGGCTGATGGACAACGGAACTGGCACGGTGACACCGGTGAGATACACGAAAAGCGGCAAAATCGATTCCCGCACAACATCGCTGGTGACAACTGGGGAGCTTGAAGAAATATCCAATTTTGTCCGCATGAAAATGATAGAAACCGGAGAGAAAATTATCCGTGGTCAAATTCCGATGAATCCGGAAAAGGGAGAGGTAAATTCTCCGTGCAATTTCTGTGATTTTCAAAGCATTTGCCGGTTTGAGCCGGGTTTGGGTGGAAACAGCTACAGGATTGGCTGCCGGCTGGATAAGGAGCAGGCGAAGAATGCCATACTCAATAAGGAGCAGGAAAAGAGTGCCACACTTAGGAAGACGAAAGAAGACGGAGGTGAGGAACGATGAACTGGACGGAGGATCAAAGAAAGATTATTGAAGCGAGGGATTGTAATCTTCTCGTGTCTGCAGCTGCCGGTTCAGGGAAGACGGCAGTGTTAGTGGAACGCATTATACAGATGATTTCGGATAGAGATAATCCGGTAAATATAGATGAATTGCTGGTGGTGACTTTTACCAGAGCCGCAGCCGACCAGATGAAGGATAAGATAGAGAAGGCAATTGAGAATATGCTGGAACAGGAACCGAATAACGAGCATTTTCTTAATCAGATGAATTATATTCATCAGGCTAATATTTTAACTATAGATAGTTTTTGTTATCAGGTTGTCAGGGAAAATTTCTATGTACTGGGAATCGATCCGGGAATAAGAGTAGGGGAGACCGGAGAAATCGGACTGCTGCGGCAGGAGATTTTAGAACAGGTTATTGAAGAATTTTACGAAAAGAATTCAGATTTTATTGATTTTTCCGACGCATATTCGGCAGATAAAAACGATATGCGGATAGAGGAGTATATCGAAAAAGTATATGATATTAGTGCCAGCTATCCGCGTCCGGAGGAATGGACAAAACAGGCAAGAGCGGCACTGCATATCGAATCGGAGGAGGCATTTTGCCAGCTGCCTTATGTGCAGCGCTACTTTGGCGAGCTTCACGGGAGTGCGGAAGGAATTAAGGAAAAGATAGAGGAAATGTTAAAGCTGGTACGGCAAGAGGGCGGTCCGCTTTATATGGAGAAAGCGATTTTGGTGGATATTGTTTTGATTGATGATATCCTTTCCGCAAGGACATATTCGCAGCTTCAGGCGTTGACTCAGATTGGATTTGCCAATATCGGAAGGGCCAAAAAGGGAGAAGAATATGATAAGGATATTGCAGAGAGAATTAAGAAGCAGCGGGACGATTATAAGAAAAAGATAAGTGCGCTGCTGGCGGCATTTACACTTCCATTTGATGTTATCCGTTCCCAGTTTGCTGAGCAGGAAGCAAAGCTTTGTGCCCTGCTGGATATTACGGACGTGTTTCGGGAACGTTTTAAAACGGCGAAGCTTGAGAAAAACATTCTTGAATTTAGTGATGTTGAGCACTTTGCCCTGCAGATTTTGTGTAAGGAATATGATGAAAACGGGAATCCTGTGCCCAGTGATGTGGCGATGGAAATGGCAGAGGGATTTCGGGAGATTCTGATTGACGAATATCAGGACAGCAACTATCTGCAGGAGGCCATTTTGACCTGTGTATCCAAGGTGCGCCAGGGAAAGAATAATCTGTTTATGGTAGGTGATGTCAAGCAGAGTATATATAGCTTCCGTATGGCGAGACCGGATTTGTTTATGGAAAAATATAATACTTATGGAACTGACGAGGGGGCACCGTGCAGGAAGCTTTTGCTGAAAAATAATTTCCGTAGCCGTGGGAATTTATTGCAGGGGATTAATTATATCTTTTTTCAGATTATGGGTGCTGACCTGGGCGGGATCGACTATACGGACACAGAGGCACTGGTGCCGGGACGTGAATTTCCGCCAGTGGAAGATGACAGCGTTGAACTGCTGCTGGGGGAGAGCAAGGATTTTGAATTTTTGTCACTGCATGATGAGGAGATGACGCAGGAGAAAAATGAAAATCTAGATGAAGATTTAGAGGATATCGGCAAACTGGAATTAGAGGCAGAGATGATTGCCAGACGGATATTGGAGCTTGTGGAAAGCGGCAAGGGAACAGTAGTTGATGAAGATACAGGTAAGCTTCGGAATGCCCGTTTTGGAGATATTGTTATCCTGCTTCGTTCTCCAAACAGTATTCAGCAAATTTTTGCTGAGGTTTTACTGAATCACGGTATTCCGGTCCGCCTTCAGAATGAGAAGGGATACTTTGACAGTGTGGAAATCCGCCTTGTTCTCAGCCTGTTGAGAATGCTGGATAACCGATATAATGATCTGGAGGTGACTGCAGTACTGCGAAGCTATTTCGGCCGTTTCCACAATGATGAACTGGCGATTCTTATGCTGATAAAGAGGGAACTGGAAAAGAACATGGGACAGCAGCAATATGTGTACTCTGTTGTGGAGGCACTTGCTGGATATTCCGATGAATTGCAGCAGCTGCTTGACACATTGCTTGTGGGAGATCTTGCGAAGTGGAGAGAGCGGATTGTGCGAAACATTGTGCCAAAATGCGGTGAACTGGTTGGTATGATGAAGCAGATAGATGAGTGGCGAGAATTTATGACCGTTGAACAGCTATTGTACATGATTTATGAACAGACAGGATATTACTATTATGTGGAGGCAATGCCGGAGGGGAAACGGCGTGTACGCAATCTGGACCTTTTTATGGAGGAGGCAAAACGCTTTTCAAGCGGTTCTTTTCATAGTGTATTTCATTTTTTGCGTTTTATTGACCGGCTGCAGGAGAAGTCGATATCTCTGGGAGGGGAGCCGGCGGCAGAGAGTGAGGAAGATGTCGTGCGTATGATGAGCATCCACAAGAGTAAGGGCTTGGAATTTCCGATTGTGTTTTTGTCGGGAACAGGGAAAAATTTTAACCTGATGGATACCAAGGCTCCGCTTATCATTCACTCCGACTATTTTATTGGGGCAAGATATGTGGATACGAGGAAAAGATGTGGAAATAATACTTTTTCCAGAAGGGTGTTTGGCGCATTGATGCTGACGGAGAGTATTGCAGAGGAATTGAGAATCCTGTATGTGGGACTTACCCGCGCAAAAGAAAAGCTGATGATTACCGGGGTGACGCCGGATATACCCAAGCTTGTACATAAATATGATGATGTGGCGATGAAAAGCAATGTGCCGTTATCGTTTTCCGTGGTACATACAGCGAAAAGTTATCTGGACCTGATTGTGGCGGCACTTATGCGCAATGAATCTTTTTATCAGGCAATGCAGCAGGTTCGGAAAAGGCTGGATAAAAAGGGAGAGGAAATCCGATCTGCGGAATACGAGAAGCCGTTTTTGATAACCGTGCCGGATTTTCGACTGCGGGTACGGGTGTCGGACTTTCGGAATCTTGCCGTGCATCATATTCAGTCGGGATTGGACAGGGAGGCAGAAAGAGGAAAGCAGACAAAGCAGTGGGAAAGCCTGCCGGCATTATACCAAAAGCAGATTGAGGAAAACCTTGCATGGAAGTATCGGGAAGAACTGAGTACAAAGCAGAAGTCGAAAATGTCGGTTACGGAAATTAAACGGATTTATGAAACGGACTATGAACCGTCAGATGTGATTAGGCGGCCGTCACGGGATATGGACAGCTATACGCCGCCTGTTCCTGCTTTTCTGGGAGAGAAACGCCCTATGGATGCGGCTGAGCGTGGTACATGGGTGCATAAGACGATGGAGCTGCTGGATTTTTCCGTTCTGGCGCAGGAGGAACAGGTGAGGGAAGCCTTGGTCGCATTATGGGATAGCGGACGCATACCGGAGGAAACCAAGGATTTTATCACGCCGGATAAAATTGCTGCCTTTATTCATACGGAGCTCGGAAAACGCGTGTGTGCCGCTGCCAGGAGGGGTGAATTTTACAAGGAAAAGCAATTTGTAGCGGGAGTGGACGCACAGCAGATTGTGCATAAAGAAATAGAGGGTACTGTGGTGGTGCAGGGAATCATAGACGCTTATTTCCGGGAAGGTGACCAGCTTGTGCTGATTGATTATAAGACCGATTATATCCGGCCGGGGCAGGAGGAGATATTGCGGGAAAGGTATAAAACCCAGCTCTTTTATTACAAGGATACACTGGAGCATTTGACAGGGCTTGCTGTATCGGAGAGTTATTTATATTCCTTTGCACTCGATAAGGAAATTAAGATGTTTTGACGGAGGTGCTTATGCAGAAAATACTGATTGTTGAAGATGACGAAAAACTCCGCCGTGAACTTGAGATATTTCTCGGCAGGAACGGTTATCAGGTGATGGGGCTGGAAAGCTATGAGAATACCCTGGGAGATATGATAAAGGCGGGTGCAGATTTGATTTTACTGGATATCAATCTGCCGAATGCAGATGGCGAATGGCTTTTGAAGGAATTCCGCAAGGAATCGGATATCCCTGTGATTATGATAACCAGCAGGGATAATGAGATAGATGAATTGCTGTCTATGCATTATGGAGCGGACCACTATGTGACTAAGCCGTTTAATACGCAGATTTTGCTGGCTAAGATTATGGCTATACTTAAGAGGACAAACGGCTTTTTGCCACAGGATAAAATTAACTGCGGTCAGTTTGTTTTGAACATATCCAAGGGGAGGATAGAGAGAGAAGAACGTGTGGCAGAGCTTACCGGAAATGAATTGAAAATCATAACCTTTCTGGTGAAAAATAAGGGAAGGATAGTGTCCAGAGAGGAAATCATGAACGATTTATGGGATAGTGAGGAGTTTATTGATGATAATACACTGACCGTGAATATTACACGTATCCGTAAAAAGCTGGAGGAAGTCGGATTAGAGAATATCATCGAAACGAGGAGAGGGCAGGGATATATTCTATTGACAGGAAAGGATAATCGGGAATGAAATTTGCTGAATACATAAAGGAGCGTTGGAAAACAGCACTTTTGCTGTTAATGGCTGTGATGACGATTGAGATTTTTTTGCTTTTGTATGATACCGATATTTTCATACGTCTTTATCTGGTATTGGTTATTGCGGCGGCTTTCCTGCTGGGGAATTTTTGTGAATACTATAGCAAAAGGGAATTTTACCGTGATATCAACGGAAAACTTGAGCAGCTTGATGAAAAGTATTTGATTGTCGAAATGATAAAACCGGCGGAGTTTGTGGAGGAGCGGATTTTAGAGGAAATCCTTCAGGAGACAAACAAATCAATGGTCGAGAATGTAAACCACTATAAGCATATTCAGCAGGAGTATAAGGATTATATTGAGTTGTGGATACATGAAATTAAGCTGCCGATTGCCACCTGTAAAATGGTGATTGAAAATAATCAGAGTAAGGTTACCCGCAGTATTGAAGAGGAAATTGACGAGATTGAGAATTTTACAGAGCAGGCATTGTTTTATGCGAGGAGCAGTCACGCCAATAAGGATTACTGCGTAACACGGTGCGGAGTCAGAGAGCTGGTTAATGAAGCCATAAAGAAAAACCAGCAGACACTGATTAATGGCCGGATTAGAATTGTGACGGAGGAGATTGACCAGACGGTATATACGGATTCAAAATGGCTGGTCTTTATTTTAAATCAGATTATCCAAAACAGCATTAAGTATAGAAAACAGCAGCAGGCAGAAATCCGTTTTGCCGCAGAGGAAAAAAGAAACAGGGTAGTATTGACGATTACGGATAATGGCATTGGGATAAGGCAGGGAGAGGTTTTACGGGTCTTTGATAAGGGATTTACCGGAAGCAACGGCAGAAACGGAAGAAAATCAACCGGGATAGGGCTATATCTCTGTAAAAAGCTCTGCAGCAAGCTGGGACTCGGAATCGAGCTTGCGTCGACGGAGAATGAGGGAACGGAAGTGAAAATTATTTTTCCGAAGAACAGTTTTTCGGATACAACCTTACAAAATCGTAACCATATTGTAAGCTGAATCAATGGCATCCAGAGGGAAAACAGCTTATGCTGACAGTGTACAAAAAATAAAACGAAAGGAAATGATATAGCGATGGAGCATTTGCTGGAAGTGGAACAAGTTGAGAAGTATTACGGCAATAAGTCTAATCTGACGAGAGCGATTGACGTAATCAGCTTTGATGTGGACGAGGGCGAGTTTGTAGGGATTATGGGAGCCAGCGGCAGCGGAAAGACTACGCTGCTGAACTGTATTTCGACGATTGACCGGGTGACGGCGGGATACATTCGGATAAACGGTCAGGATATTACGACGTTGAAAGGAAAGAGGCTTGACCAATTCCGAAGGGAGGAGCTCGGTTTTATTTTTCAGGATTTCAATCTGTTAGACACGCTGACAGCCTATGAGAATATTGCGTTGGCGCTGACTATACAGAGAGTGAAGCCGTTTGAGGTTGACCAGAGAGTAAAGGAGATAGCGACGAAGCTGGAGATTATCGACTTTTTAAACAAGTACCCCTATCAGTTATCCGGTGGACAAAAACAGAGAGTGGCTTCCGCCAGAGCCATTGTCACAAATCCCAAATTGGTTTTGGCAGATGAACCGACAGGAGCTTTGGACTCCAAATCGGCAAGACAGCTTTTGGAAAGCTTTGAAGCATTGAACCGGACTATGCAGACTACGATATTGATGGTGACGCATGACGCCTTTACGGCAAGCTATGCAGACCGGATTCTGTTTATCAAGGACGGTATGCTGTTTGATGAACTGGTGAAAGGGAATGATGGCCGAAAGGAGTTTTTTGAGAAGATTATTGAAGTCGTGACTCTTTTAGGAGGTGAGCTGAGCGATGTTATTTAAGCTTTCAGTAAAAAATATCCGGAAAAGTATCAAAGACTATACCATTTATTTTCTCACGCTGATTTTGGGTGTTGCTATATTTTATATGTTTAATTCACTGGACAGTCAGAAGGTGATGATGAAGGCGAGCAGTTCTACATCGGACATAATAGAGCTGACATTATACATGATTGGCATAGTATCCGTGTTTGTCGCCGTTGTGCTGGGATTTTTAATTGTCTATGCCAATAATTTTCTGATTAAGCGGAGAAAACAGGAATTTGGATTATACATGACGCTCGGAATGGGAAAGGGGCAGATATCGAGAATACTTCTGCTGGAGACCGTGATCATCGGCCTGTTGTCCCTTGTAGTAGGTTTAGTCATTGGCGTGTTTGGCTCCCAGTTGATGTCGATTCTGGTGTCGAAGCTGTTCCGGGCAGATATGAGTGAGTACACTTTTGTGTTTTCGCAGGCTGCCTGCCTGAAAACATGTGTATATTTTGGTATCATGTATATTGCGGTTATCGTGTTGAATACCGTGGCTGTGTCAAAGTGTAAACTTATTGATTTATTAACTGCGGTTAAGAGAAATGAGCAAATTAAAATAAAGAATCTTTTTCTGTGTGTGATTGTATTTTTGACTGCGGTTATCATGCTGGGATATGCGTATTGGCTCGTGACCGGAGGCATTTATAAGATGGAGACAATAGACAAGCTGGGGATTCCGATTGCCATGGGCGTTGTCGCCACATTTCTGATTTTCTGGTCGTTTTCCGGTTTCGTTCTGCGGATTGTCCAATCGAGGAGTAATCTGTATTTAAGTGGAACAAATATTTTTGTGCTGCGGCAGATTCACAACAAGATTAATACGACCGTGGTCAGCATGACGGTGATATGCCTGCTGCTTTTCATGACGATATCCGTACTGTCAACGGCGTTGGCATTAAACAACTATCTGACGAAGGATTTGGACAGCATGACGCCGTGTGACCTTAACTTATGGAAAAACGCTAATCTTGCTGACTCCGGTGATTATACGAAAGAGCGTATTGAAGATTCCCAAATAAAGATCAGTGATACCCTGAAGGCAAACGGGTTCGATTTGAGCCTGCTGGAAGATGTGACGGAGATAGAAGTTTATGCCACGAAGAAATTTACGCGGGAAGTGTTTTTGGGTGATATGGCGGAGGAGGTGAAGAAGGAGTTACCGGCTTTGCCGCTGGACTGGCCGGAGGAATTGATGAGGATATCCGATTACAATAAAATTGCGAAGCTGTACGGGTTGTCACAATATGAATTGAAGGACAATGAATATATCGTATTGTGCACGTTTGAGCAAAGCAAGAACCTATATGACAGGGTACTTGCGGCCAATGTTGAGATTGAGGTTGAGGGAAAGAAATACACTCCCCGGTATACCGAATGCCAGACGGGATATATTGAGATAGCCGGTTCGGAGATCAATGCGGGAATTGTTGTCCTTCCGGATAGCTGTAACCTGACAGAATCGATGAGAAAGAAATGGTTTCTGGCAGCAAATTATCATGTGGATACGGAACAGGAAAAAAGGGAGATGGACGAGCTTTTTATCAGTGAATCAGAGCTTGTCCGCAGCCTTCAGAAGCAGGGCATTGAGCTGGACGGGACGACGAGATTATATATCATGGACTCCTACAGAGGACTTTCCACGATGATTACATTTATCGCCATTTATCTCGGCGTAATTTTTCTGATTGCCAGTTCTGCCGTTTTGGCACTTAAGGAGCTCACGGAAAATTCGGACAACCGGCAGCGATATACGGTTCTCAGAAAAATCGGCGTAGATGAGGAGATGATTAACCAGTCATTGTTCCGCCAGATTGGTATTTTCTTTCTGGTGCCGCTGGTGCTGGCGGTAATCCATTCCGTGTTTGGCATTTGGTTTGGACTTAAACTGGCATCCGTGCAGGTAAGTGTTGAGGAGATGCTTCCTTCTGTGGTGGGTACGGCTATCTTTTTACTAGTGGTCTATGGCGGATATTTCTATGCGACCTATGCGGGAAGTAAAAACATCATCAAAGAGGAATGAACGGTTTGTCTGTTGCCGTGGAAGATGAATCTGTGGTATAATATGAACACTTAATGAGCACAAACGAAGTGTAGTGCGAATTTAATGGATTGACTGATGGGAGGATAAAGGCAATGAGCACAAGCGCGGATAAGGAACTGGAAGGGGTAACGCTGTTAGGAGCATCAGGTGTGGAATATCCCCATGACTATACACCGGATATTTTGGAAACTTTTCCGAATAAGCATCCGGACAATGACTATTTTGTAAAGTTTAATTGTCCGGAATTTACCTCCCTTTGCCCGATTACCGGACAGCCGGATTTTGCAACGATATATATATCCTATGTGCCGGGCGGGAAGATGGTGGAATCAAAGTCCCTGAAGCTTTATCTGTTCAGCTTTCGGAATCATGGGGATTTTCATGAGGACTGTGTAAACATCATCATGAAGGATTTAATCCGTTTAATGGAGCCGAAATATATCGAGGTATGGGGGAAATTTACACCCCGCGGAGGCATTTCCATAGACCCCTATTGCAATTATGGGCAAAAGGGAACCAAGTGGGAAGAGGTGGCGTGGAACCGGCTGGCGAACCACGATTTGTATCCTGAACATGTTGACAACAGATGAGGCAGAGAAGAGATAAGAGGGCTGAAGATGACTTATCAGGAGTGTGTTGATTATCTGTTGTCGGTTCCGCTTTTTGCAAAGAAGCTTGGAACCGACAATCTCAATCAGATATTGGCGATCATGGGGCATCCGGAGAGAAAGTATCCGGTTATCCACGTGGCAGGTACGAACGGAAAGGGTTCCACCTGCTCTTTTTTGACGTCTATTTTGGCGCAGTCGGGCAAACGGGTAGGAATGTTTACCTCTCCGCATTTGGAGCGCATAAATGAGCGGATACGCATTAATCAAAGGCTGATATCGGACGATGAATTTACTGCGTTGTTTGAGGAGGTTATGGCAGGAGTGCAGTGTGCAAAGAAAAGTGGTTTAGGACACCCGTCTTTTTTTGAGTTCATGTTTCTGATGGGGGCTGTCTACTTCCAAAAGCAGAAGGTGGATTATGCCGTGTTTGAGACAGGTATGGGAGGCAGGCTGGACGCTACGAATGTCGTGCAGCCGGTATTGACGGTCATTACCTCCGTGGGAATGGATCACACGCAGTTTCTAGGCAGCACGCTCGAAGAGATTGCGGCAGAAAAGGCAGGAATAATAAAAGAGGGTATACCCGTGGTGTTTTATGACCATAAGGACGCAGCAACGCCAGTTATTACCAAATACTGTGAAAAAATGGGTGCGAAATTGCACATTGTCGAAAAATCACATGGTAAATT
>JAMPAW010000070.1 GCA_023666975.1 Clostridium sp. | reverse complement strand
ACGTCAAGAAAAGGCAACGATGCAGACAAAGATTCAGGCAAGAATAAAGTCCGGTTAATTACAAATCGTTACACTAAATACCCAAAAGCTTGATAATCAACGCCATGCGGATATACTTTCCATTTAATGCCTGACGAAAATAACAGGCCCTTGGGTCGTCGTCCACTTCGACGGCAATCTCATTTACTCTCGGCAACGGGTGAAGAATGCTCAAATCCTCTTTGGCCTTTTTCAGCTTTGGCATATCCAAAATATAGGTATCCTTTAAGCGGATATAATCGGCCTCGTTGAAGAAGCGTTCCTTCTGTACTCTGGTCATATATAAGATATCGAGCTGCTCGATCACCTCATCAATTGTGCGGACTTTTTCATACGGAATATTGTTTTTGACAAAAACCTCTTCCCGAAGATATTCCGGAATTTCCAGCTCCTCCGGGGAAATCATGATATAGCGGACATTGTCATATCTGGACAACGCCTTAATCAGTGAATGAACAGTCCGGCCAAATTTCAAATCTCCACAAAAGCCTATCGTAATATTTCCGAACTGCCCCTTCTCCCGGCGTATGGTCAGCAAATCGGTCAGCGTCTGCGTAGGGTGATTATGTCCGCCGTCTCCTGCGTTAATAATCGGCGAATCCGACTTCAGCGAAGCCAGCAGCGGTGCTCCCTCCTTCGGGTGGCGCATCGCAATAATGTCCGCATAGCATGACACTACCTTCACAGTATCCGCCACACTTTCTCCCTTTGCCGAGGAGGAGGAATCAGACGAAGAAAAACCAAGTACATTTCCCCCTAATTCCATCATCGCTGCCTCAAAGCTAAGCCGGGTTCTTGTACTTGGTTCAAAAAACAGGGTTGCCAATTTTTTCCCTTCACAGACCTTACTGTATTTCTCCTTATGTGCAATAATATCATCTGCCAAATCCATTAATTCATCAATTTCCTGCACACTTAAATCCATAGGGTCAATCAAATGTCTCATTCTGCTCCTCCTCTTCTCTATCACTCCTCACCGGAATGTCATGTTCTTTAAAATAATCCTCTGCCTCGGAACGGCATTCTTTATCACAGCGCAGTACATAGCACTTTTTGTTCGCATATACCTTAATCTCTATCGTGCTGATTGCATCGTTGACTATCCGGTATGACTGGATTTTCCCCCACTCCAGATAAGTCGTTCCAATAAATACACCCGTGGGGGAAAGGCCACTTAGCATACGGCTGTTAAAGAAGATTAGCAAAACAAAGACCGCCAATGCAGGCAGAAACCGGTAGCTATGCCGGTAGAGCATTCCTGCGACCAGCAGTAATGCCAGATTCACATAGAAAATTTCCAACGGTCCGGTCTGTCGCCCGTATCTGCTGTTTATCGTTATCTCCTTTTGTCTGTCAATCGTAGAAAATGCAATCAATGCGGCCATGCCGAAACCAAGAAACAGGATAACCGACAGGGCATTCAGTACAATATCCAGTTCCAATGCTCTCACTCCAATCCGGTAAGCAACGTCACCATAACCGCCTTTTCCGCATGACGGCGGTTTTCCGCCTGGTCTAAAATCAAATCCAGATTATCGTCCACAACCTCCTGACTGATTTCATACCCCACATGCATCGGCATATCATGCATAACCCTTGCCCTGCTGCCAGCAACAAAGTCACGGTTAATCTGATACGGCATCATCTTAGCCAGCGTCTCCTCTTTCTGCTTCTGATACTCCGGATTGTTAAAAAATTCCATATCCACCCATGTATCGGTATAGAGTACGTCCATCTCGGCGGCATATTTCTTCGCCTCTTCCATGGACATTGCACAGTCAAGCTCCACATAATGTCCGGTAGCCTTCGCCCGCTCATAAAAACCGTCATCTACCGCAGTATCGTTCACCAGCGGCGTCAAACCGTATATCGTCCCCTCGCCCATCTTGGCAAAAAATTCCACCAGAGAATTGAAAACATTATTCTTGGCACCAATATATAAAAGCTTGACATTCAGTCCGCCAAAATGTTCCTTCAAGGTCAGCGCATCTGCCAAAATCTGGCACGGGTGATACGTCGAATCACAGCCGTTGATAAACGGCACTGTCACATTATCGCCAAACAACTCCACCGTCTCATTCTTAATCAGACGCGCCATGATAATATCCACGTTGCGGCACACATATTTAATCTCTGAAACCGGCTCGCCCAACACAAAATTGGAATCCTTCCAAAGCTGGTTATAATACGTCCCTCCAAGCTCCGTAATGCCCGTCGTAAAGGAGAGGAACGTGCGGGTAGACGTCTTCTCAAACAGAGTATATAATTTTTTCCCTTTAAGGCTCGTGGAATATTTCTCCGGATTCTGCTTCATATCGTAGGCCAAATCTAAAATTCCGCTCAATTCTTCCTTGCTGAAATTACTAAAATTAATCATATTTCTCATCTTCAGTATCCCTCTTTCTCTATCATTCTTATCCAGGCAATTATGAAACTCAGGTTTTCAAGACGTTCGTTGTGCCATTGCCTAATTCTTATCCCATAAACAACGTCCATGGTCATATCACCGTTATCACTTTCGTCGAACAATCAACCTTATCAACATGACATTTATTATACATGGGATACCCTGTAAAATGCAACCATAAATTTACGACTGCGCTCCCTATTCTTCTGCCTCTTCATTTTCCGGCTGCTTGTCCACCTCTGTATCTGCTATATTTGGCTCCGTTTCCTTCATTATTTGGTTATTTCTGCGCTTCAACCGCTGCTGTCTGCGCCGGTCTACCGGACGAATGTTTGTTGCCGCTGCCTCCTGTCTGGCCCGCTGGATTTCCCGCAGGGTCTGGTCAAGTTTTTGGTAACGCTCCTCCGCACGTGCCTCCTGCTCCTTCGTCATTCCGGTAATCTGCGTTGCCACAGCGTTCGCCGCATGCTCTCCTGCGCTCTTGCCAATCAATTCATTGTTCTCCTGAATTGCCGTGGCAACAATACGGTTCATTAACTGCTGAAACTGTTCCATTTTTTCCTCATTAGACAAAATCTGTTGTTTCACCGCCACTAACTGCGCCGCCTTCTGCTGCGGTTTTACCTCTGATGCAGGGGTTAAGTCCCCTTCTGAAGTCTTCTCAGCCTTCCCCTTACCGGCAGGCTCCTTTGCCATCTGCTCTCTCCGCATATCGAGATAATTGCGGATTGCTTTCAACTGTAATCCCTTATCTTTTAACATACGCACTTTAGAAAGTACATCAATATCCTTCTGCGTATAATATCTATGCCCCATTTCATTCCGGTGGATATCCATTTTCAGCTCTTCCTCCCAGTAACGCAGCACATGGGTCTCTACGCCTACCATAGCCGCTGCCTCCTTGATTAGATAATATTCTTCTTTCATGCCATGTCCTCCCTATATATCACTTTCTTTAAAAGCTGCATTTACAATTAGTATAAAGGAGAACTGTCTACGAAATATAGTAGGCTTCATCTTCTAAATTCCGATATATTTTTCTAAAAAACGACGCTTTTTTCTATCACCTGCCAGCAGGCGGAAAAATACCCCGCAGCAAGCTGCAGGGTATCCAATCATTTACACTATTCCTCATCTGCATAGTACAGAAATTTGCAATGACCATTTCGGTCTGCCTTGTAAACCTTATCTTTGTAAACAACCTTTTTGTTTTTCACCATTTGCCCTTTGGCATTAAAGTAATATTTATATTTGCCGATAGTCAACAGTTTCTTCTCTGCACGCACGCCACTTTTTTGCAGATAGTACTTCTTACCGCCTTTGGTTATCCATTTCTTCTTCTGTATAATTCCTTTGCTGTTACAGTAATAATATTTGCCCTGATAATTCTTAAATCCCTTTGAACGCTTGCCCTTTGCATTAAAATAGTAAGTGTTGCTTCCAATCTTCACCAGTTCCTTCTTTGCCACAGAACCGTCTCCGGTAACATATACCAGCGTATTGCCCAGATAGAGCCATTGGGATTTTAACGCAAATCCCTCCTCGCCGATATAATAGTCCTGCCCGTCTACCACAATCCATTGCTTGCTCTGCAATACCCCTTCATCATTAAAATAGTACCGGTTATCGCCAATTAAATAAAGCCCAACAACCCGGTAACCGTCCGCATCTAAATAGTACTTTTGCTTATTAACGGTAATCCATTTGGATTTCTGGAGTTCGCCGTTCTTGGCATAGACAAAATGAAGACCGTCTGCGGTCTGCTTCCAACCGGTAAAATCTGCCGGGATATTCCCTTCCTCCTTACTGGCTCCACCAGTTGCTGATGGGTCCGTCACTTCCGGTGCTGCGGTCACAGTACCCAGCACAGTCTCGTAATTATCAGCACGTTCATAATAAGTAATGCTGGCAGCCGACAAATCAATCGTCCGCGACCATGAAATTCTGCATTTCCCGGAATAATTCGCCTCTCCCAGCACGACACTGTTCCCCGTTCTTGCAATAATAAATACGGAATGTGTATCGCCGTCCAGACGGACAATGTCACCGGTCCGGATATTGGCCACTGCATTCTCCGTGCTCCGCGTCCACGTGGTCATGCCAAATACATCAAAGCCAAGTTTATTGGCAAAGCCCATGCACTGCGTAGACTGGTTATGCTTCGGCTCCACGAGATCAATATAGTGGTTGCATGTACAATTCCCCGTACCCATTATGCAGACGCCGGTATTATGGCAGACACAAGGGGTATTGGTATAACCGTCAGGATTCTCCGCTCCTCCCACATGGTTCCAGTATGCCCCCTCTGGAAACTTCACTTTCAACTCCGCAACTCTTGCATTAAAATCAACCGTCATTGCATAGCCAGTGTCCGGAAACGCAAACAGCATTAACCCCGCAAACAACATTCCAAACACGGCTTTGCGCCATAGTGTATTCTTTGTCATTCTTTCCTTTGTCCTTTCTGCTTGTCTGTCTTTTGTTCTCCCGCCTATTCCAGCATTTTTTTCAAATACTGTCCAGTATAACTGTCCTTATATTGTACCACTTCTTCCGGTGTTCCTGCAACCACAATTGTGCCGCCCTTATCACCGCCCTCCGGTCCGATATCAATAATATAATCTGCCGTTTTGATGACTTCCAAGTTATGCTCAATGACAATAACCGTATTGCCGCCGTCCGACAGGCGCCTCAAAATCTCCACCAGTCTATGCACATCGGCAAAATGCAGCCCCGTTGTCGGTTCATCTAATATATAGACCGTTTTGCCTGTACTTCTCCTCGACAGCTCCGTTGCCAATTTGACCCGTTGGGCTTCACCGCCGGAGAGTGTCGTAGAGGGCTGGCCCAAGCGGATATATCCCAGTCCGACTTCCTTCAACGTCTCTATTTTTCTCAAAATGGAGGGCACATGTTCAAAAAATATACATGCCTCATCTACCGTCATGTCCAGCACGTCATAGATATTCTTCCCCTTGTATAAAACCTCTAACGTCTCCCGGTTATACCTTCTGCCGCCACACACCTCGCAGGGCACATAGACATCTGGCAGAAAATGCATTTCAATCTTAATAATACCATCACCCTTACATGCCTCACAGCGGCCGCCGGAAATATTAAAAGAAAATCTGCCTTTCTTATAACCTCTCGCCTTTGCATCCTTAGTCCCTGCAAATAAATCCCTTATCATATCAAACACGCCTGTATACGTTGCCGGATTGGACCGCGGCGTCCTCCCGATTGGCGACTGGTCAATGTTAATCACCTTGTCCAACCGTTCCAGTCCTTCAATCCCATCATGGTCCCCCGGTTTGGTGCGGGCACGGTTTAAATCCCTCGCCAAATGCTTATATAGAATCTCATTT
This sequence comes from Clostridium sp., assembly GCA_023666975.1. The sequence goes on along the minus strand of JAMPAW010000070.1, from coordinate 10,056 downwards.
ACCAGCGAGCTTTTACCGGAACCTGATACTCCGGTAACACAAGTCATGACGCCCAGCGGAAACGCTGCGTCAATCCCTTTCAGATTATTCTGCCTGGCTCCTCTCACGGTAATCCAGCCGGAAGGTTTTCTCCGTTCCCCCGGCACAGGAATCTTAATTCTGCCTGACAGATATGCGCCTGTAACGGACTTCTTATTCTTCATAATCTGCGCCGCTGTCCCTTGCGCAATAACCTCTCCACCGTGTTCGCCGGCTCCCGGACCGATATCCACAATATTATCTGCCGCAAGCATTGTATCCTCGTCATGCTCAACGACAACCAGCGTGTTTCCAAGATCTCTTAAATGTTTCAAAGTCGCAATCAGCTTGCTGTTATCTCTTTGATGAAGTCCGATACTCGGCTCGTCCAAAATATATGCCACACCGACCAGTCCCGAACCAATCTGCGTTGCCAGACGGATTCTCTGCGCCTCCCCGCCGGACAGGGTTCCCGTCGGACGGTACAGCGCAAGATAGTCCAGTCCCACATCTAAAAGAAATTGCAGTCTGGCCTTAATCTCCTTCAATATGCCTCCGCCAATGAACTGCTGTCGGTCTGTCAGCTCCATATTCTCAAGGAAATCCAGTAATTTGTCGATAGACATCTGTGTAATCTCGTAGATATTCTTGCCAGCAACCGTGACGGCAAGAGATTCCTGCTTCAAACGCTGTCCGTCGCAGACATCGCAGGGAGTAATCGTCATAAAACTCTCATACTCTTCCTTCATGGATTCGGAACCAACCTCCCGGTAACGCCTCTGCACATTGCGAATCAGTCCCTCAAACGCCACATCATATGTGCCTTCCCCCCGCTGTCCCTTGTAATGCACTTTGACCTCGTGGCCGTCAGTGCCGTAAAGGATAATCCTCCTCGCCTGTTCCGGCATTTCCCCAAAAGACGTATTCAAATCAAAATCATATTCTTTTGCCAGCGCATCTAAAATGGCTCTCGTGTACGACTTCTTATCCGTACAGGACTGCCAGCCCAGCACCACAATAGCTCCGTCTGCAATGGAAAGGCTCTGGTCCGGTATCATTAAATCCACATCAAATTCCATTTTATATCCCAGACCAAAACAGGTCGGGCATGCCCCAAAGGGATTATTAAACGAAAAACTCCTCGGCTCAATCTCATCAATACTGATACCGCAGTCCGGACACGAAAAACTGGAGCTCAGATTAATGGAGCTGCCGCCGATAACATCTACCACCATAATCCCCTCCGCCAGTTTCATCACCGCCTCAATGGAATCATTCAGCCTGCGTTCTATTCCCTTTTTTACGACCAGCCTGTCTACAACAATAGAGATATCATGCTTCCTGTTCTTATCCAGAGTAATCTCTTCCGACAGGTCATACAGAGAACCGTCTACAATGACACGGACATAACCGCTTCGCTTTGCCCCCGCCAAAACCTTCTCATGTCTGCCTTTTCTCCCCCGCACTACCGGTGCCAGCAGTTGGAACTTTGTCCCCTCCGGCAGTTGCATAACGGTGTCCACCATCTGGTCTACCGTCTGCCGCTTAATCTCCTTGCCACATTGGGGACAATGCGGCACACCGATTCTCGCATAGAGAAGGCGAAAATAGTCATATATCTCAGTCACTGTTCCCACGGTAGAACGTGGATTGCGGTTAGTGGATTTCTGGTCAATGGAAATGGCCGGCGAAAGTCCTTCTATCTTGTCAACCTCCGGTTTCTCCGCCTGTCCCAAAAACTGCCTTGCATATGAAGAAAGCGATTCCATATAACGCCGCTGTCCCTCCGCATATATCGTATCAAATGCAAGGGATGATTTGCCGGAGCCGGACAAACCCGTGATAACCACCAGCTCATCTCTTGGTATTTTGATATCAATATTCTTCAAATTATGTTCCTTTGCGCCTTTGATTGTAATATATTGCTTCATTGGTTCGTCCTTTCTATTAATGATTTCTTATGTTATCCTCCATTATAACAAATCCGACAGAAAAAGTACAGAACAAATGTTCATCTGAATTCCACAATTTCCCTCAAAGGTTTTCTCGGTCTTGGCTCCGGACGTTCATCTGCATATCCTATTGCAATTGCGCAGACAAGCTGCTCATCTGTACCTAAATATGTTGTCAGCTCTGTATAGGCAAAGCAGGTATTGGCAATCCATAAAGCTCCTAATCCCACTTCCTCTGCAGTTAACAACATATTTTCTATCGAAGCTCCAATAGATAATGAGTCACATATTTCCGTAATCCGCGCATCACTATCAACCGGCAGAAACGGAGATTTGGCATTTGTATTGATTACCACAACGATAATCGGCGCTTCTTGCATAATTCTTAACGTATATCTTGCATCCGGAATCCCATGCTGGGACCTCCTCAAATCCGTTATCCCATTCTCTTCCCTCTGCAGTCCTTCAGCCATTGCTTTAAGCAAATCTTCTTTATGTTCACTCCCAAATACAATATATTTCCATGGCTGCCGGTTTTTTGCAGAAGGCGCAACCCGACCTGCGTCCAAAATTCGGTTTAACAAATCTATCGGCACATCTTTTGATTGAAATTTTCTTATGCTTCTTCTTTCATATATTAAATTCATATCCTTTTCTCCATCCCGCCACACACCAGCACATCACCAGTCTCCTTCCCTCAAATATAGTGTACGTCACCTCTCCAATGATACCTGTTCCGGTTTCGATCACAAAAATATCCATTTCACGGTTTGCAAGCCGATGCATACATTCCGCCCTATATTTCTTCCAGGTTTCCTCATCATCAGGAAACATTTTTTTCAAGCGGTCAAATTCATCTTTACGGATCATTCTATACTGGATAGTAAGCTCTTTGTTTCTAATGGCCTGTGTTGGCACCATAGCATCACCTTCTCATCTCATTATACAGCAGCAAACTGCCACTGACTTAAGCTTTTTTCTTACGGTTTCTCTGAACAACAGCACTCTTAAAGGCTTTCATCATAGCCGGAGATAATTCCTGGCAATCCTCATCAATACTATGCTCAAAATCATTCAAACAAATACAGCTCAAAGATTTTCCCATTCCAATCCGCTAACGGAACTTCAATACACAAAAAAGAAACTTCTCCAACAGGGTTCTCACTCCCCTCGCCTTTCCTGACATAGACGATATTTCTGTCTTCCCCCCATTTTGTCTGTACAACCGCTGTCACTTCGGCATCCATAGAATCCAGTCCGCAATACAGAAGAATATTCTCTGCAAAAAAATCATCATCATATGCTGACCGCAAATGCTCTGTCACTTCCTCTGGCAGATCAGCTCCTCCCAGCTCCAGCAAAAAATCAAATTCTTCTTTGCTGGCGGCCACATCTAACTGGTTTATCAGAAACACATCTGGTTCACCCAAATAAGACAGGATATCATATTGAAATGGTAATGCGGTAAGATATATCTCTGATGTTGCGGCAACATCATTTCTGGTAAGGTTATGCACAACTCCTGCGCAGCCGGCTGTCATTTTCTTACCATCCGGCTTTTCAACCAGCTCCACCTCAACGGTATCGCCTACAATTGCCCCGTCAAAATCCTCCGTCTTAACAATTAAATTTCCATATTCGGACGATACGACTTCTATAACACCACTTCCGATACAGCGTATTACGCCAGTAAACGTTCCCAGCCTGCTATATTCATAAGAAACTGCACTGCTTATATTCTTACGCAGCCTGGTAACGTCCTCATCTATTTCATAATATAAGGTTTCACTCTTTTCACCACGCAAAATCTTTATATAATAAGCACTTTCATCTCTATTTTCATATTCCACTCCTTCTTCATCTGGATATTCATAAGCGGTGACACTAAATGACATTTCACAAATATCCCCAGTAGATGTTATCAATGTTAACTCTGGTTCAAAATCAAATTCCGTAGGTTTTCTGGTCTCTTTTTGGGAAACCAATTCGATATCGGCAAGGATTGATTCCCGATAAGGATTGTCTTCATGGCATATCAAGCCCTTCGCATTATTGAAATAGATTTCCTCGATTTTATATTTATGCCCGCCGACTTTGATTCCGCTTCCCTGCACGGAACAGCCACAAAGAACACAAAGAAAGCAACACCAAAAAAATATTATGATTTTCTTCTGCATATCCTTTTCTCCCTCTCGTCATACACCAGCACATCGCCAAAATCCACGTTAATCCGGCATATTCCGGTTTCCCGGCAGCCCCGTTTCAAATCCATCGCTTGTGCCAGCATCCGTATCATTCCCGACCAGCCCATAATGCGCTGTAAACACCTTGTCATATTTCCCCAATTCCGCTTCTACACGTTGAATTGTCTTCTTTGCCTGCTTTTTGTCCATTGTATAGGGGTGAAGCAGAATACGACCGCCCGCTGTTTTGAAGGCATCTCCGGTAAACAGATATTTCTCATCAACCACATACATTGCCGAGCCTTTTGTATGCCCGGATGCCGGAATCATGCGTACCCTGTGGCGGCACAGGGGGCCCCGCTGTTGTCCCTGCGGTTTGTCCGCCTCCGCTCCAAGGGAGCGATAATCGGTAATGACTTCTATTGTCTTGTGTTCAGACAGGTACACGATTTTATTCCCGCCAGGCAGCGAACCAGGCGGACATGCCTGTATGTCCATTTGACGGCTGCTGCTGGGTACTTGACTGGAAACCTGCATTTGTGGCAGCTTATTTTTCTTAAAAAACTGTCGGTAAGTGCTTCCGTCTATCATCTGCTTTTCCTGCTCGCTCATATAGATTACCGCATTTGGAAACAGAACCACGGAAGCGACATGGTCGTAATCCGTATGTGTCAGAAAAACACCTTTTACCCGCTGCCCGTCTATGGACAGCCTTTCCATTTCCTGTTTCACTTTCCCTGCATCAGATCCCGCATCAATGACAATCCAGTCTTCCCCTGCCGGAATAAAAAATAAATTGTTGATTCGGTTGTGAATTGCGATAATATCCGTTCCCGCTATTGTTCCACTGGCTAACGGATGCATGGTACACATCGGGAAAACGTATTGCATAAACAAAATAACGGCTGCCACGAGCAGGATTACGATTATGGCTTTGAAAAGCATATTATATCTCCTCCATAATAGAAATTAAGCTTTTTTCTTACGGTTTCTCTGAACAACAGCACTCTTAAAGCTGTTCTTCTGTAGGTCTTTGTCCACCCTCAGCAGTCTTTATCCGTGAATACATTTTCATATCCCGTATCCGTCCATTCTTCACGGCATTGCTTTGCAAAATCCCTTCCAAATGGAAACCCGCTTTTTCCAGCACCCGGCAGGATGCCGCATTTTCCGCAAACGGCTCCGCAAATATGCGGATAATATCGGTATGCCGGAAAATGTAGCTGCAAACTTGTTCTACCGCACTGGTGCCAAATCCCTTTCCCCAATACGGCTCCCCGATATAATAACCCATTTCTGCCGTCCGAAAATGAATATTCTCACACCGGAACACACCGATACTTCCAATTACCTGCCCGCCGGCAGTAATGGCAAATGGAAACGTTTTCGTATCATCTGCCGAAAGCATTGCTGTAATAAATTCTTCTGCATCCTTTACCGTGTATGGATATGGCAGCCCATCCCTTAAATTGTCCAGAATATTTTTATTGTTCAGCAGTTTTGCCAGATTCGCCGCATCCGTCAGTCTCCATTTACGAATTTCACACTCCAATATATCACCCCTCTACCGTCTGTTTGAACAAAACAGCCCTGCTTCTCCACATTGTTTCAAAAAATCCACATGCTTTTCCTTCATGCTTGCTTATGTCAACACTTTTTTCTGTAATGCTTGAATAAATCCACGAACTATGTTATAGTTATAGAAAAGGAGCAACCGCCCACAAGGGGTTGACTCAAGATATAGGTTAGCATACCACCCTTTACCGGTCAAAGTATCAGGGTGGTTTTGCTATGTAGGATTACTTACAAAACGCGAAAACGAATGTAAGCAATGCCAAGATGAACATGCCAAAACCTATAAGGTCTTGAAAAGTGAACAGGGTTTCCCTGTTCTTCTTTTTGCGGTTCTTCTTCATAGGCATCACCCCCATTCTTTTGGAATGAGGTCAACGCACCCTGTAACACGATTGCTCCATACGATAATTGTAACACGTTCTTTGGGTTCTGAAAAGACCGCAATTTTATCCAAGCCTTTCCCCACCAAACCTCCTATAATACACTTATCACAAACAAAGGAGAGAAAATGATATGAAGAACCATGTATTTGAGGCATTTAACAACGGCTCCCTGAAATTGCCGGCAAAATCCGTAGAATTTGCAACGATTGACTGGGCAAAGCATCCCACTTTTGAAGGGGTAGAATTGAAACACATCATCACGGGCAAAGACACAAACGGACAATTCAGTTACCATCTTGTCCGCATTGCCCCACACAAAAGCATCAAAAATCATATTCACGAAACACAATTGGAAACGCATGAAGTGATTGCCGGTTCCGGCGTGTGCATCAACGACGGTGCGGACATTTCTTATGAACCCGGAACCATTTCCCTTATGCCCGCTGGCATTCCGCATGAGGTCAGCGCAGGTGATGACGGGCTTTACCTATTTGCAAAATTTATGCCGGCATTATGTTAATGCCTGCTTATACGCACTCGGCGTAAGCTGGACGATTTTGCGGAAGCACCGATCAAAGTGGCTTTGGTCACAAAACCCTGTGGCATAAGCCGCTTCGGTCACGCTTTTGCCCTCTTCCAATAAAATCTGTGCTTTCCGAATCCTGCACTGGATCTGAAACTGATGCGGTGTCAAGCCGCAAGCCGCTTTAAACTTCCGTATCATATGATATGGGCTTATCCTGATTTGCTTTGCCATATCCTCAATCAAAAAAGCGCTCTCCGGTTCCCTTAAAATGATTTGCTTTAACCTCTTTAAATCGCTGGTTTCATGCTCCGGCTTATCCGGCTCTTGAAAAGCCGGCATACAAACACTTAGCATAGAGTAAGCCGTATCCCCCTCCGGCTCCACTGCATGGCGGATATCCGGCATGATACAAAAATACCTGCCTGCGTGATACCGGCATTCCCGACCGTCAAAGACAATGCGGACCGCACCCTCCACAACATAACAAAACGTGATATGCTCCGCATGGGTGTGCATGGGATATGCCTGCAAAGTGTCTCTATGGTAAACGTACACGATATTCTTTTTCCTGTGGTATAAGACATGATTTTGCATGTTCATTTCTCCATTCCGATTCTCCTGAAAATTAAAGATAACGAAACCATACACTGGCACATATAAAAAACACCAGACCGGCGGCTGCAGCCCTTTTTCCAATTCGGTCACCTGCAATGCACTCCATCATCTGGTTCATTTTTTTACTGGAAAATGCCAATAATGAAATCATTGCATTTTTCGCCAATGCTATTGTATGAGTAACAGCAAAAAACTGCCCCCAGCATATCCTGAGAGCAGTCTTCTCCCTTTGCAGGTTCATGACATCAGTTTTCCATAAACTCCACCTTGCCACTCTCAATGTCATAAATAGCACCAACCACTTTGGCATTCGGAAGTTTCAGATTATCCTCAATCTTCTTTTTGCTGTTCTCGACATTCAGACAGCAGGCTTTGTAATCATCTTTTTCGTCACCAATTGCCAGCTTAATCTCCTGGGTAAGCGCTTTTATGTAGCCGTCAGCGCCTCCGCCAATCGCAGCACCCACCGCACCGCAATGTGTATGTCCAAGGACAACAACAAGATTGGAGCCAAGATGATCGGCAGCATACTCGACACTGCCTAACTGAAAATCATTGATAACATTGCCTGCAACACGGATCACAAACAATTCCCCGATACCTGCAGAGAAAATACTCTCCGGTATCACACGGGAATCCGAACAGGTGATGACAATCGCATAGGGATATTGGCCGTTTTCACAAGTATCTTTACGAATCTTCGGCGAAATATCTCCCTCACATACCGATGCTTCCAAATACTTCGCATTTCCCTGCTGCAGCTTCAACAGTGCCTCCTCCGCCGGAAGACCTGCCGCCTTTACATGATCAGACATAATAAAAAACCTCCTTTGTTATTAAATAGAGATGTGCAAAACTTAAGTTTTCGTAACTTCCATTTTGCAATTCCCTACATTTAGGAATTATAACATTTCTGATAATCGTTGTAAAGCAACGAGATTGCGGTGTTTGTGTCAACGCTTTTTTCTGACTTTTTTTCTTTGATGCTTGAATAAATCCACGAACTATGTTATAGTATAGAAAAGGAACAACCGCCCACAAGGGGTTGACCGGATATAAGCAGCAATGCCACCCGAACACCGACCAAAGTATCAGGGTGGTTTTGCTATGTAGGATTACTTACAAAACGCGAAAACGAATGTAAGCAATGCCAAGATGAACATGCCAAAACCTATAAGGTCTTGAAAAGTGAACAGGGTTTCCCTGTTCTTCTTTTTGCGGTTCTTCTTCATAGGCATCACCCCCATTCTTTTGGAATGAGGTCAACGCACCCTGTAACACGATTGCTCCATAATGATAATTGTAACACTTTCTTTTCGTCCTGACAACTCATATAGCACCTTGAGTTTCCGCATAATTATCCACACTTCCTTGATTCGTACCAGACTATTATCCACAACTTTCAAAAAATGACCAAAAAATAAGGAATCTTCTTTCCATTTGTAGTAAAATTAAGCTGCGAAACTCATTTCACACTAAACAATAAAGAAAGGCGATTCCTTATGCTTAATTTTACATCAAATACTTATAAAATGAAACGGGAAATTTTAACTTTCTCAAATAAAATTTCCAAGCATCTTTCCAAACCGGACAGAAAGTTTACTGCGGATATGACCTATGGCATGCTCGCTTCTGGCAGTTGCCTTTTAACCGATATCGTGGATCAGCTTCATGAAGTTTCCAAAAAGGTCAATTCAGTAGAACGCCTTACCAGACATCTGAATAAAGGGGTTCCCAAAAAAGCTTTGAAATCGTATCTTACTACCGTCCGCAAATGGGTTCCTTCCGAACCAGTCATCCACATTGACGACAGCGATGTGGTAAAACCAGATGGCTATAAATTTGAGGCTCTTGGACTTGTCAGGGATGGCTCTCAAAGTACAACTACTAAAAATGTTTATGAAAAAGGCTATCATGTAACGGAAGCCTGTGTCCTGACGACCAGCGATCATCCTGTCAGTATTTTCTCCCAAATTCATTCCTCGAAAGAAAAGAATTTTACATCCATTAATGACATTACCTTCTCAGCAATGGAACGTGGCGCAGCACGGTTCGGAAAATCCACCTTCATTATGGACAGGGGCTATGATGACAACAAAATGTTCCGGAAACTTGATGAATTAGGGCAGGATTATGTGATCCGGCTTAAATCCAATCGCAAGCTTCTCTACCATAATAAATGGACGATGGCTACGGAGCTTCGTGATCGCAGGAAGGGCAAAATAAGAATGAGGCTCTTTTACAAAGGAAAAGAACATGAAGCTTACCTTTCCCACGTCAAAGTACAGATTACCGCTTCCAGAAAAAATATATGTCTGGTACTGGTTTATGGGATTACAGAACATCCCATGATGCTTGCTACAAATAAAGAAATCCGTTCAAAAGAGGATGTCATAAATGTTGCAAAAATATACTTTTCCAGATGGCGCATTGAGGAATATTTCCGCTGTAAAAAACAGATATTCCAGTTTGAAAATTTCCGAGTTCGGAAACTTGCTGCCATCAACGCATTAAATTTTTATATCACCTTATGCATGGCATTTCTAGCTCATATATCCATGAAATCAGAGACAAATGCTCTTAAGGTTTCCATTATACAGAAAGCAAACCCAATAAAAGAAAAAGTCCATTTCTGCTATTACCGGTTAGCGAAAGGCATCTCCGGCATACTGTCGTATGCGAAAGAAGGCGTCAGGCTCTGGTTCAGGACAAAGCGTCCTGCGTACCGTCAACTCTGCCTTAAGCTAGTCGTATGAATAGATAAAAGAATATCTTTTCTAAAGTCCGGCTTTGGTGGGGCTTAT